>NZ_JBFMIA010000332.1:0-226 GCF_040801915.1 Jeotgalibacillus marinus
GTATTCGTCCGATGTTGGGATTCAAGTCGTTTGAAACAGCCACTTCTATATTAAGTGGCGTGGAAGCCATGCATATGATGAAAAGAGGGCAGCATCATCGACAGATGAAGTCTGTCCAAAATGAAGTTGAATTCATACATACGTTGTTTGGAATCGCATCATAAATGATCAATAGAGCTGAAACAGTGTCTCTATTTCTCTATTAAATTGTTTTTGCACCAGAACC
>NZ_JBFMIA010000333.1:0-226 GCF_040801915.1 Jeotgalibacillus marinus
GTCAACATCTCCTGCCCCAACGTCCACGGGGGCGGCATGAGCTTCGGCACGGATCCCCGTCAGGCGGCAGCCGTGACCCGGGCGGTGAAGGCCGTGACGAAAAAGCCGGTCATCCTGAAGCTGAGCCCCAATGTGACGGACATCGCGGAGATGGCGAGGGCCTGCGAGGAGGCCGGGGCGGACGGCATCAGCCTGATCAACACCCTGCAGGGCATGCGGATTGATC
>NZ_JBFMIA010000334.1:0-226 GCF_040801915.1 Jeotgalibacillus marinus
GTATCGGTCTTGCCACCTCAGAGCACATCCGAGGCTGGTCCTACGGAGAGGTGAAGAAGCCTGAAACCATCAACTACCGCACTTTGAAGCCGGAGAAGGATGGTCTCTTCGGAGAGCAAATCTTCGGCCCCAGTCGTGACTGGGAGTGTGCGTGTGGCAAATACAAGCGCGTGCGTTTCAAAGGAATCGTGTGTGAGCGCTGTGGCGTGGAGGTTACCAAGTCCTC
>NZ_JBFMIA010000335.1:0-226 GCF_040801915.1 Jeotgalibacillus marinus
CTGCCGACCGACGGCGGGGGGCAAACGCGCCTCAGGGATCTCAAGGGCAAGCCGGTCGTGATCTACTTCTATCCCAAGGACGACACCTCCGGCTGCACCGCCGAAGCCATCGCCTTCAACGGCTTGCGCGCCAAATTCGCCGCCGCCGGCGCGACCATCATCGGCGTTTCGCCCGACAGCGCGGCCGCCCATGACAAGTTCAAGCACAAGCACGATCTCAAGATCG
>NZ_JBFMIA010000336.1:0-225 GCF_040801915.1 Jeotgalibacillus marinus
GGAAGGAGGAGAAGAGAGGAAGAGAGAGGAAAGAGGAAGGGAGGAGAGGGGAAGAAGAAAAGAAGAAAGGAGAAAGAGTGGAGGGGAGGGGAGAAAAAGAGAGGGAGAGAGGAAAGGGGGAGAGGAAAGGGGAGAAAGGGGGGAGAAAAGGGAAGAAGGGGAAGGAGGAGGGGAAGGAAGAAAAAAAGGAAGAAGGGGGGGAAAAGGAAGGAAAAGGAGAGGGGT
>NZ_JBFMIA010000337.1:0-225 GCF_040801915.1 Jeotgalibacillus marinus
GTGGCTGATCATACACTGCTCACGTAACTGATCGTGCACTGATCACGTGGCTATCATACACTGATTACGTGGCTGATCATGCAATGATCATGTAGCTACCATGTACCAGTCACGTGACCGATAGTACACCCATCAGGTGACTGATCATGCACTGATCACGTGGCTATATTGCATTGTTCACGTGGCTGATCATACACTGATCACGTGATTGATCATGCACTGATC
>NZ_JBFMIA010000050.1:0-2224 GCF_040801915.1 Jeotgalibacillus marinus
TCTCTCAAGCGACCAATTTATCATAACATCTTATCAGATATTATGTCAACAACTTCTTTTATTTCTTTCAAGTTGTATCGTTCGCGTCAAAAGCGACGCAAATAAATATAACACGCTATCAATTTATATACAACCTCTTTTTTAAAAAACTTTCTATCATCTATTAACCGTAAATTGCAATTTTAAATGCAACACTTAGTAAAACACGCCCCATTTAGGGATATGTTGCAATGTTTGTCTGCCGACAAACGTACCATGACCTCTTTTCAGGTCTTTCGCTCAACTAAAGCGAGAACCGCTTCATCTTTGGATTTTCGGCCGATGACTGTATCTATTTCTCAATGTCCGAATTCTTCCCTGCTCTCTAGAGTGTCCGGACGCAGATCAATATAATCTGTAAGGACCTGCTTATGTTCTCTCGGTTTGTTTTTCTGGGTGGCACTTGTGACTTTCATAGCCAAGGATTTTTTCTTCGACAAAACGTAGGAAGTCCCACAATTTCATGATGACATAACGATATCACCACACTGTAGGCGGTTTTCTTGGTACATCTGCGGCGCTCCAACGTATGGGAAATACTTCACACAGTCAGTGTCCAGCTGCGTGACCAATCCCTATTTACTTCAGACTGAGCTATAGCTGAAACGCCCCGTAATTGCCTATAGGTTAAAAGTTTAGAAGTTGTGAAGAATTGTACTTGAATTAACGGAGCAGTTTAGTCAGACTATTTGGTAGTTAACTACAATTGAACTGTGTTAAATAAAAGGTCTTTCATTTATACTTGAAATGAATCTAAGAGAATGCGGAAGTATCTTATTAATGAATAATTATTTAAAATCAGATTGTAATAATTGTTTTGGGTTATGTTGTGTAGCCTTACCTTATGCCAAATCAGCAGATTTTCCATTCAATAAAGACGGTGGAGAGCAATGTCGAAATTTATGTTCAGATAATCATTGTAATACACATGATCAATTGAGTGAAAAAGGGTTTCGTGGTTGTGTTTCTTATGAGTGCTTTGGAGCCGGACAACATGTATCACAGACTATCTATGACGGTGGTGATTGGAGAAATAACTCAGAACGTGCCATAGAAATGTTTGCGGTATTTCCACTCGTTCAACAACTTCATGAAATGCTTTGGTATCTCAATCAAGCTCTAAGCTTGAGGGAAACACAGTTATTTCATTCAAGTCTGCAAAAAATTTATGAAGAAACATTAAAATTAACGGAGAAAGCGCCTGAAGTAATTTTAAAGTTAGACATTGTCGCACATAGAAGTAAAGTTAATGTTTTATTACTGAAAACAAGTGAAGTGTTTCGTGAAGGTCTAATTAGAAAAAGTAAAAAGAAAAGAATAAAGAAAGGTTTAGATTACTTAGGAGCAGATCTAAAAGGGGCAGATTTACAAGGGGTTAGTTTTCGAGGAACACTAATGATAGCAGCTAATTTAAGTCATGCTGATTTAAGAAAAGCTGATTTTATTGGCGCTGACCTCAGAGATGCAGACCTAAGTAATGCGAACTTAACAGGTGCTATTTTTCTAACACAATCTCAAATGAATTCAGCTAAAGGAAATATCCATACGAAAATACCGAACTTCTTAGAAAAACCAGATCATTGGTTGAAATAAATTAGCTTTACCGCACTGTTTCCGTCTACTGTGCATAATCTTATTGTGCTAAAGGGAGCTTGGTTTGAAGTTCACTTTTAAATGTTAGATGACCATTTTCTAATAACGATCTTCAAGAATCGGACGCGATTGTGGAATAAAATAGGTGTAAAATGATCAATCTTTTTTCAAAATGAGTTCTTTTAGCCATGTTTTAATGCGACAGAGGTAACGATCAATGACTTTACCAAAGATCGATTTCATCTTTTCCAACTTTTGTTCAAAGTTTTAAATTCTTTTATATGAGTTGAAAGGCTATTGTTATCAGCTTTCAATCCTAATATTTCTTTTTCTTTTTGCGTAGTCGACAGTAATGATACAAGGTTCACTATGGTTTTTCTATGTTTATGGTGTTGTATTGGATTTTACAATTAACCAGTTATATCGTTCATGTCAAAATTGATGCATATAAATATATCACGATATCAATTTCTGAGCCAAACCACTTGGTTTCTTACCTAAATCAACTGCTTTTCACATAAAAAACCGCTCCCCAACGGGAACGGTTTTTTATCATGTGCCTAGCGACGTCCTACTCTCACAGGGGGAGTCC
>NZ_JBFMIA010000338.1:0-225 GCF_040801915.1 Jeotgalibacillus marinus
TCCCCTCCTCCCCTCTTCTTTCCCCCCCCCCTTTTCCCCCCCTCCCCCCTTTTTTCCCTCTCCCCCTCTTTCCTTCCTCTCCCCTTTTCTTTTCTCCTCCTTTCCTTCTCCCTCCCCTCCTTCCTCCTCCTCCTCCCCTCCTTTTCCTCCTCTTTCTTCTTCCTCTCTTTTCTCTTCCCCCCCTTCCTCCTTTTTCTTTTTTTCCCCCTCTTTCCTTTTCTTTTT
>NZ_JBFMIA010000339.1:0-225 GCF_040801915.1 Jeotgalibacillus marinus
AAGGAAAAGAGGGAAGAAAGGAGGAAGGGGGGGGAAGGAAAGGAAAGGAGAGAGAAGGGAGAGAAAAGAGGGGAAGGAGGAGGAGGAAAGGGGGAAAAAGAGGAAAAAAAGAAAAAGAGAAAAGGAAGGGAAAGAGGGGAGAAGGAAAGGGAGGAAGAGGAAGAAAGGGGGAAAGAGGGAAAGGGAAGAAAAGGGGGAACGACCGGGGAAAAGGAGGAAAAAGGC
>NZ_JBFMIA010000340.1:0-224 GCF_040801915.1 Jeotgalibacillus marinus
ACGTTGCTCGAATTGGCAAGCATCCATCAACCAGAAGCCGCAGCTTATGTATTGCGAGATTTCCAGATCTTTGCGCCGATGATCATCACAGCTGATCGCGGACTGGATTGCGTCACAACCTATGACCCGGCGACCCAAGTTGCGACCATCCGAAGCTTGGAAAACGGTCGACTCGGTCCAGGCCAAACACACGTTACGGCGCGAACGACAAGCCTGACGCGATT
>NZ_JBFMIA010000341.1:0-224 GCF_040801915.1 Jeotgalibacillus marinus
TCAATCGACAATGTCCCCGAGGCGTGGCAGAAGAAGACCGGCCGGGTGTGGGGTAAGGGCGGCGAATGGCCTGTCCAGGAGAAGGTGAAGATCAGCCTTCAAGATCAGTTTGGTGACGGCGGCTGGTTCGTCTACCGGCGGCTGATGCGGTCGTGGCGAATTGCCAATGCCAGGTCAGCAGGGGATGCGTACCGCATCCGGTCAGCGCGGAAAATGCTGACCTG
>NZ_JBFMIA010000342.1:0-224 GCF_040801915.1 Jeotgalibacillus marinus
ATTCTTCTCCTGTACACGCATTTGCAATTCCAGAATTGATGATTACTGCCTGAGACTTGATCTTAGATTCCAAAATCTGCCGGTCCCACTTCACCGGAGCCGCTTTTACTACATTGGTCGTAAAGGTTCCTGCCACTTTGCACGGTTTTACACTGTATACAAGTGCCATATCTGTTCTGTTTTCATACTTGATCCCTGCCGCTGCTGCCGCTGCCTCAAATCCT
>NZ_JBFMIA010000343.1:0-224 GCF_040801915.1 Jeotgalibacillus marinus
CCTGAATGAAATCTTGCACCTCTAGCCTAGAAGGGCCTTCCAGCAGCTTCCATCATCGACTTCATTTGGACCAGCCTCTCAATTTGCCTCACAATCCCAAGC
Source organism: Jeotgalibacillus marinus (assembly GCF_040801915.1). Classification (NCBI taxonomy): domain Bacteria; kingdom Bacillati; phylum Bacillota; class Bacilli; order Caryophanales; family Caryophanaceae; genus Jeotgalibacillus; species Jeotgalibacillus marinus. The sequence continues at coordinate 103 of NZ_JBFMIA010000343.1, forward strand.
ACCACGTCCTCTAGGGTCACCGAGTCAATGCTGCTGTAGCCTAGTTGAGAAGCCACATTTTGCACTGAAACAGTAATATCAGAAACTCCATAGCGCTCTTTTAGATCATCATACCGCTGACG
>NZ_JBFMIA010000051.1:0-2219 GCF_040801915.1 Jeotgalibacillus marinus
GCTCCAGCAGACTATATTGAAGAAGCGATCAATGGGGTAACAGACAATATCATCATTGGTGCGGTTGTTGCTTTAGTCATTTTATTGCTATTTTTACGAAATATTAGAGCAACCATTATCGTTGGTTTATCGATCCTGACATCCGTGTTGCTTACTTTTGTATCGATGTGGCTGTTGGATTACAGTTTTAATGTACTAAGTTTGATTGCTCTTGGATTAGGAATAGGGATGATGGTGGATTCATCCATCGTTATTCTTGAATCGATATACAGGAAAAAAGAACAAGGATTGGCGAATGTAGAAGCTGTTTTAGAAGGAACAAAAGAGGTTGCGACAGCGGTATTTGCCTCGATGTTGACGACCATTATGGTGTTCTTACCAGTTGGCCTGATGGGTGGAGAAATCGGACAATTCATGATTACCTTATCTGTTATCATAGCCGTCACACTCATCAGTTCGGTGATCGTTGCTTTCACGCTCATTCCAACGCTGTCTGAGAACTTTTTACGCTTGAAAAAGGACAAAGCCCACCGAAAAGAAAATCCGATGATCAAAAGATATGGAAAAACCATCTCATGGATGGCTAAGAAAAAACGTAATCGAGTCAGCACGATTGGCTTATTCTTCGTCATCCTGGTGGGGTCTGCTTTTCTTATCCCGAAAATCCCGATGACGATCATGCCTGATATGTTTAATCGATATTCAGAGGTTATGATTAGTATCGAACCAGGTATAGATTTAGATGATCGAAGAGAAATTGTTAATGAAATAAATGAACGATTGTCATCAATTAAAGATGTTGATAGTCATTACGTTAAGGACGTAGGGACTGTAGAGGGTATGTACTTACTTGAAACGTCGATTAATATGACAAAAGGGGAGGATGTGACTCGTGAGCAGCATCTTGTAAATGAAGACATCTTACGTTCCCTTCGTGAAATGGCTGACAGCCATCCGATCAAAACGGTCGGCACTGCCATTGATATGTTCTCATCTAGTTCTCCAGTACAAATAAATATCAAAGGGGAAGACTTTGAAGAACTGAGACTCATAGCTGAAGATTTAACAAAAGAACTCAACAATGTGGATGGAATTGTCGGGGTTATTAGTTCGAATGAACGGCAATCACAAGAACAACAAATCGTGTTGAAGGAAGATGCCCTTGAGGAAGATGGGGTAACACGTCAGCAAATAAAGGAGTCTGTTGAACAGTTATCGATGACTACACCTGTTGGTGAAATGATCAGCGATAGCGGTGGCATGAACTTATAGGAATTGTCCTTAACAATGCGATCTTGCTGATGGATCGAACGAAACAACTGAGAAACGAGGGCTATAATACCGAAGAATCTCTTGTGGAAGCTGGTAAAAATCGTATGCGTCCGATCTTCATGACCACCTTAACGACTGCAGGAGCGATGTTGCCGCTAGCTCTGGCATCTGGTGCTTCAGGAGATTACCAAGCACCGCTTGCCATCGTTATCATCTCGGGTCTATTGTTTGCGACGATGATCACCTTAGTGTTAATCCCAGCCGTCTACATGTTATTTAGTGATATCGGTCGAGGATTTAAACGAATCTTTACAAGAAAGAAATCACAAAAAAAGAAGTAGCAACAACGGAATAAGAAGGTTAAAGATCAAGCCCGAAATGAAGTGAACCCATAAAGTTAGACACTTTATTATTAGGCAACGGGTAAGGCGTGAGTCCGGTATTCTACCGGGGTCATGCCTTTTAATTTTGCCTTAATCCGTTACATATGCTTCAAGCTCACGCTTCAATGTCCTCAAATTCTTGAAGATAGTATCATTCTGATTTTAATACGCATTATCCAGGCAGTTCCCCTTTCAGGACATGCATTGTAGGATCCCATGGGGTCTTAATACGTTTGAATACTTGTTCATTTGATAATGCCAGCCCTGGTCGGAATGGAGGGTGACCTCGTCTCTCTCTTGTAAGCATTTCACTGCTCTGTGTCGAGCATCTTTCCTACAAGGGGGTAAACAGGTCTGGGATTCGATATTGTTTGATTAATACTTACCAAATTGATAGGATTTTACAGTCGATTTTACAAAGGTAATTATTGTAATTGTGATAAAAACATGGTAATGTTTTATTGTAAGGTACAATACAATAAACAGTACTAAGTAAAGTGGTGATATGCTGATGAATGTGCAATTTAAAAAGGGAGTGCTCGAACTATGTGTCCTCTCCTTAAC
>NZ_JBFMIA010000344.1:0-224 GCF_040801915.1 Jeotgalibacillus marinus
AAGGAAAGGAGGGGGGGAAAGAGGGGAGAGAGGGAAAGGGGGGGAAAGGGGGGAAAGGAGGGAAGGGGGAAGGAGAGAAAGAAAAGGAAAGAGGGGGAGGGAAAAAAAAGGAGAAGGAAGGAAGAGGGAGGAAAAAAGAGAAGAGAGAAGGAAGGAGGGAAGAAAGAGGGAGGAGGGGGAGGGGGGGAAAAAGAAGAAAAGGGAAGAAGGAAAGAAAAGAGGGA
>NZ_JBFMIA010000345.1:0-224 GCF_040801915.1 Jeotgalibacillus marinus
CCTCTTCTTCCTCCTCCCCTCTTTTTCCTCTCTCCCCTTTTCTCCTTCTTCTCCCCCCCTCTCCCTTCTTCTCTCTCCTTCCCCTTTCCCCCTTTCCTCTTTCCCCTTCTTTCTCTTTCTTTTTTTTTCCTCTTCCCTTCCTTTTCCCCTTCCTCTTCCTTCTTTCTCCCCTCCCTTTCCCTCCTTTTTCTCCTCTTTCTCTTTCGCTTCCCTTTTCTTTGCTC
>NZ_JBFMIA010000346.1:0-223 GCF_040801915.1 Jeotgalibacillus marinus
CACCAGGGCTTTCTGTGAGAAGGTTGAGCTTACACAGAATGTACTGAGAGTTGGAGCCATTCATCTTGATCACGGTATACAGAACGTCGTGATCGAAGTCCATCATGATCACTTCCCCAGGAAGCTTCCACTTGAACCAAGCAGCAAACTGCCTCTCGTTTCCTGCGTTGTAGAACCGGAACAAGTACAGCGCGTCTGGCTCTCTGCGGCTAAGGATAGCCAT
>NZ_JBFMIA010000347.1:0-223 GCF_040801915.1 Jeotgalibacillus marinus
TCCCTTTTTCTCTCTTTTTCTTCTCCTTTTTTTCCCTCCTTCTCTCCTTTTTTTCTCTTTTCTTTCCCTTCTCCTCTTTCTTCCCCCTCCCCCTCCTCTCTTCTTCCTCCTCTTCTCTTCTCTCTCCCTCCTCGTCTCCTTCTTTCTCCTCCTCTCCTCCTTTCCCTTTTTTCTTTTTTTTCTCTTTCCCCTCTTTTTTTCTTTTCTCTCTCCTCTCCCTTCC
>NZ_JBFMIA010000348.1:0-222 GCF_040801915.1 Jeotgalibacillus marinus
GGTTCTGTTTTGGTGGGATATGCTGCACTTGGCATCCCGTTAGAGTATCTTCTGGCTGCAAGTTTTATGGCCGCTCCTGCAGGTCTTGTGATGGCGAAAATGTTTGTGCCAGAAACAGATGATCGTCCAGACCCAGAAGATTTTGAAATGGCATCAGACAACGATGCAGCAAACGTGGTTGATGCAGCAGCAAAAGGTGCCAGTACAGGCCTACAAATCGCT
>NZ_JBFMIA010000349.1:0-222 GCF_040801915.1 Jeotgalibacillus marinus
CTGCCTGTCACGCAGGAGATCGCCGGTTCGATCCCGGTCGGGACCGCCATTTTTTGAAAAATACATACTTTCATCCTATCTATGAGGGTTATGAGAAGCAAGAAAGCCGAGGAAGTGAGTTCGATGAACACCGGATCGCACTAGTGTGCGTGAGGATGTGAAGAGACGAAACTGACGAAGAGATTCGCCGCTTATCATAAGCCGAATGTATGGCTTTGTAGC
>NZ_JBFMIA010000052.1:0-2205 GCF_040801915.1 Jeotgalibacillus marinus
ATAGAGCTGAAACAGTGTCTCTATTTCTCTATTAAATTGTTTTTGCACCAGAACCTTTCTATTCATCCTTTTCAATCGTTTAGTAATCATTGTTACCAACAATCGAACACACTATTCTGAACATTTTTTTAGTTAGCGGTTAATCTCGTTAGTGCTATGATAAAGTTGTTACACTAATTTCGATTGAAACAGGAGGAATGTAACAATGAAAACAATGATTAGAACAGCGCTGGCGTTACTAATGATCTTTACGCTCTATACGCCTGTGAACGCAGTAGCATCAGCAGACATAACATCGGGTGTTGATCCGTATTCTAACGGAAAAAATCCTTCAACGATTGTTCTTGATAATGGTCACATGCTTACTTTGTATGAAGGACAAACGAGCGGATTACTTTACTACAGATTAGGAGAATATAAAGATGGTAAAACCGATTGGTATTCTGATGAAATACAGTTTGAAACAGGGAATAATCCGAATGCAACGATTTTAGATACCGGAGAGATCATGTCCGTTCATGAAAACAAAGGACTACTTTATTACAGCTTGGGTCGTTACGAAAACGGTACCATCAATTGGTACAGTAGAGGAAATCACTATGGATGGGGATATAAACCAGATGTAGTAACAATGAATGGATTAACCACTTCTTTTTATTTGGAGAATGGTAAAATTGTAATGAAATATGGAAAGTATCAAAATGGAACAATCAACTGGGCGATGACAAATCCTACTCCTGTATCTAATTTCGTCGCAGATAAATTCTCTGTAGACTTAATCGATGACGGAAAGCATTGGTTAATAACCTTTGACATTGATCGTACTGATTCATGGTTGAACTACGCAGTAGGTAAAACAGATGCAACGCAAACCAAACCTATCTTACTAAATGAAATATCCGAGAAGTATTCTGACGGAAGAAATCCTTCAATAGCAGATCTTGGTGATGGTCATGTGATCAACACATATGAAGGACAAACCAGTAATTATCTTTATTATCGTGTGGGAGAATTTAAAGATGGAAAAATGTCTTGGGGTGAACAAATAAAATATGAGGATAAAAGAAAAAACCCTTCAGTCATTACATACGGTAGAGATATCATCGTAAGTAGCGAGGATTCATTACAAATTTATGATCGATATGGTTCATATAATGGTTCGGGTGTTGCATGGGATGGTCTTATTGGTAGTCCGGATCATGGATATGCATCGGGAAACAATCCTGCTATCACAGGTTTAAATAATGGATTAGTTGTAGCCATAAAAGACGATGGTGGTCATTTGAGTTATCAAATAGGTGAGTACGCTAACGATAAAATGTATTGGACGGTACCTGTCAATTATGACACTGGAAAAAAGCCTTCCGTTACCACTCTTCCAAATGGTGAAATTGTAGAGTTTCATGAAGATCCAACAGGTAAATATCTCTTTTATAATCTAGGTCGTTTTGATTCAATATCAAGATCAATCGATTGGTATAGTGTAGGTAATCGTTATAGTACAACGGTTGAAAATAAGACAACTCCTTCTGTTGCTGTAGTAGGAAAAAATAACCCTAAGTTGGCATTAGCATTCAATGAAACGTTTTTTCCTTTTTCACAAAGGTTACTGTATAATCAATTTTCTATTAATGGAAGTTATACGAGCAGTGATGGAAATTGGGGAGTGATGAATTCTAGCGGTAAAAATCCTAGTATTACGCCAGCCCATAAGTATATACCCTACCAAGGTGATTTTTATGGAGCATATGAATTTCATGAAGACGGTTCGAATGTAGTGTATCAGTATATGAGCTATGTAGGTGGTAATCTATCACCCAATGGAATAACGCACACTTATGATTTAGGAAAAGATCCAGTTGGATTACAACTAGATAACGGTAAAATTCTGACGATGTTCGAAGGAAATAGAGGAGATAATAATCCCACTTGGCATTATACAGGAGACATTACAGGAAGTAACACCATCAGTTGGTCATCATCTTCAGTAACTGAATTTAACGGTCAAAAAAATGATGTCATACAACTAAATAATGGATTGTTATTAAACGTTCACGAAGATCCTAATAGCAATAAACTTAGATATTTATTAGGACGTTGGGAAGACGCACAAAATCGCGTTGTCTGGTGGACTGATGATCTATAAAATAGGTTCTGGTGCAAAAACATCAAGATCCATGCAAGTAATCTCTAAACCTTGGACAT
>NZ_JBFMIA010000350.1:0-222 GCF_040801915.1 Jeotgalibacillus marinus
GTGGCCGTCGCGCTCCCGCCATTCGATCGTGAGATCGCCACCGGCCTGGCTGACGCGAGCGGTGCGGTCGGTCAGGTTCTTGCGAACGGCGGCGACGAGCGTCGCGCAGGCGGCCGAGCCGCAGGCGCGCGTCAGGCCCGCCCCGCGCTCCCAGGTGCGCAGGATGATGTGATCGCGCGACACGATTTGCGCCAGCGAGATATTGGCGCGCTCCGGGAAGAT
>NZ_JBFMIA010000351.1:0-222 GCF_040801915.1 Jeotgalibacillus marinus
CTGTCGGCATAGAGCAGGCGCCCGCCCGAAAGCTGGGAGAGCGCAACGGGCAAGTCGGTCGGCGACATCGCGAAGCAGCCGTTCGAGCGGCCGAGGCGGCCCCAGCGGTCGATTTGGGCCTGGGTGCAGTACTCGGCGGCGTGGATCACGATCGCCCGGTCGAACACGTTGGAGTTCGTGGTGTCGAGCCCGATCATCCGCAGCGAAGTGCCGTTCGAGCCG
>NZ_JBFMIA010000352.1:0-222 GCF_040801915.1 Jeotgalibacillus marinus
TCCCCTGAGCCCCAGCCGAGGAACGCGTTGACTATCGGGGCGGGCGGCTCGCTTTGGTTGTCTCAGGCGACGAGCACGAAGGCGCCCGTGTCCCCGTTGTAGAAGGTGCGCGACTCGCACCAGTCGGCCGAGCCGTCCTCGAATCCGGCGTGGTCCGTGCACCAGCCCTGATGCGCGGCCGTCGCCACGGCGCGGTGCTGGCCCACCGGCCAAGGCTTCATG
>NZ_JBFMIA010000353.1:0-222 GCF_040801915.1 Jeotgalibacillus marinus
AGGAGGGTTTAAAGTCCAAGCACCCCCCTCTTCCCCCTCCCCCCCCCTTTTCTCCTCCTCCCTCCTTCTTCCCCCCTCCTCTCCTTTTTTTTCCTTTTTCCCTTTCCTCCTTCTCCCTCCCTTTTTTTCCCTCTCCTCCCTCCTCTCTTTCTTCTCCCCTTTTTCCTTCCTTTCCCTCCTCCTTTTCCCCTCCTTTTTCCTTTCCCTTCTCTCCTTTCCCTT
>NZ_JBFMIA010000354.1:0-221 GCF_040801915.1 Jeotgalibacillus marinus
CGAGATCATGACCACCTTGGATCGGAAGTTATCCATGAATGAAATGGCCGCTTCCATGCCCATTCTGGACGTGTAGGCTTCGATGTTTTGGGTGGCATACACGCACGCGCCACCGTGGCCTCTGGCTACGGCCAGGAACCTGCGATCTTCAACGCCAATCATCTCCTGTGCCTCATCAATAAGGAACAGAAGCGGTCTCTCCCCAGTCTTCTGCCAGTCCT
>NZ_JBFMIA010000053.1:0-2139 GCF_040801915.1 Jeotgalibacillus marinus
GTAAAAACTGTTTTGTTCGATTGCGAGAAGGAATTCAGCGGACAAGATGCACAAAATTACGATTATCTATGTGACCAATTTGATGAATCAGACGAATAAATAATTTATATACCTCAAAAAAGAAGAATTAGAAGAGATGATCCAACGTGAGAAAGATAAATCTCCTGTCCATCATTTAAGAAATGATTCAGAGACAATAGGGCATCTGATCTCTTTTCTCATTGAGCATGACGAACATATGTCGAAAATGCTAGATACTGCAATGTCGCGAATCACTTCACTAGAAAATGAGATTAAGAGGATGAAAAATAATGGTTGATATGTACGTGACTGCGATTAAGTATGGTTGGATGGAATTCGAAAGCGTACCAGATCATTTGAAAACACAAGTTGCCGAAAAAATAGGTAATAGGTAAAGAGAGGCTGTATGCTTCAAAAAAATATTTTAAACAATTTTAGAAATGGAGATGAAGAATAATGGTAGAAAACTTGGAGATTAAATTGAGCAATGTTTCATTTGTAGAACAAGATGGGGAGCAAGTTGTGCATATTCGTTTCAGCAGTACAAACGGCCAGATCAACATCAGTGGTTATGTAGTAGTCGGATCTGAGGCGTTTTTCACAAATAGCGGATCGACAGAGGCAATCACAGAGTTAGTGAGAATGGAGCTTGTTGAGTTGGTTAAGTGAGTTCCTGCAACTGAATAGATCATTATTTTGCAACTAAGTCAAAAGGGGGATTTTAAATGACAACGGAGGTTTGGAAAGATCGAGTAAACAAAAGGTTAGACGATCACGATACGGTAATCCAAGAAGTGAAAGATCAGCAACTAATAGATGGTCACGATATCAAGAACTTAAAAGAAGGCATCCAAGAAATTAAAGATGATATCAAGTGGACAAGACGTGCTATTACTAATTCATTTATCGTCGCCCTGGTCGGTGGATCAGTGGCGATTTTTTATGCAGCATTGAAATTAAGTTAGGGAGGATTTTTTGTTGTATATTAACTGGAAAATAAGACTACAGAGCTATCCATTTTGGACGGCTCTTTTTGCGTTAATTGGATTTTTGTTGGTACAGTTTGGACTTTGGAATATTGGAGATTATCAAACGCTTGTTGAGTTGCTTTTAGTCGTTTTGGTAACCGGTGGAATTATTACTGATCCAACAACAGCAGGAGTCAATGACTCGAAACAAGTATTGGAATATACAAAAGCTCGAAAGGATATTGAATAAATATTGGCTAAAATCGTATGGGATGCAGGACACGGAGGAAACAACTTTAGATTGCCAGAAAGAGTTCCGCGGGCAAGAAGCACAAATTTTCGATTATTTATGTGATCAATTTGAAAAAGGAGATGATGAGTAATGGTAGAAAACTTGGAGATTAGATTAAGTAGTGTTTCATTTGTAGATCAAGAAGGGGAGCAAGTTGTGCATATTCTTTTTAATAGCACAAACGGTCAGATCAATATTAGTGGTTATGTAGTGGTAGAATCTGAGGCGTTTTTTGCGAACAGTGGATCAACAGAAGCCATTGTAGAATTGGCTAGAACGGAGATTGTTGAGCTGGTTAATCGAATTCCAAGACTGAATAGACAATTATTATGAAACTAAGTCAAGGGGAAGATTGGGGAAATTAAGGTATTACATATTTGGTGAGATTCACCAATTAAAAGTTGTGGAATATGACTTAATTACCGATCTTGAAAATGATGCGACAAGTCGGCTTCATATCTGAGGATAGCCCTTCGATTAGCAACGACCGATGGAATGGAATTAACACACAAGAGATTTCGACTCGACAAAAGCTAGTGATTACGATAAAAGAATCAATGATCTTGAAATATAAAATCTACTACAAAGTACGAATTCAAATACTTGAAGAAACAGTTTAAGGAGGAAATACACATGCAAGTAAAAATTATAAATGAAAAACTAGGGCAGGTAATCAACCTGCTTTTTGATTTGCCTTTAAAAGGGAAACAATCACGTCATCGTAGTAAGTGTATCAAAGCTTTAGACGAACGATTGAAGGAAGTCGCGGAACAAGAACAAGAGTTGTTAAAAGAGCATTGCCACTTGGACGAAGAGGGTAATCCTAAAATTAAAAACAACGGTCAAGAGTGGGACGTG
>NZ_JBFMIA010000355.1:0-221 GCF_040801915.1 Jeotgalibacillus marinus
GGGCGGAGATATCTGGATACGCTACCAGGATGGCACGCTGCGTAATCTGACGCTGGCTGCGGGCTTCAGCAGTAGCGGCATGCTGGGCGCCAATGCTACGGCGGTGCGTGATCCGTCGCCTTCCTGGGACGCCAGCAAGATCGTATTCAGCGCCTTGGTCGGTGCACCGACCAAACGTTATGAAGTAAAAACTTTCTACTGGCAATTATATGAAATGACCG
>NZ_JBFMIA010000356.1:0-221 GCF_040801915.1 Jeotgalibacillus marinus
CGCCTATGCCGCCCTGGCCAAGCTCGGGCCCGCCTCGGTGCTCACCACGGCCGTGGTCGCACCGAAGCCGCCGGCCAACGGCACGATCGACGGGCCGCTGGTCATCGTGGGTGGCGGAGACCTGTTCCTCGCTACGGCGGACTACCGGCCGTCACAGACGGAATGGACCTTGGCGGGCGAACCCGTCACCCGGATCGAGGACCTCGCCGACCGGATCAAGG
>NZ_JBFMIA010000357.1:0-221 GCF_040801915.1 Jeotgalibacillus marinus
CAGGATGGATTCTTCTGGAAAACCAAGAAGATGGAGGACATGTCGCCGGCCGAATGGGAAAGCCTGTGCGATGGCTGCGGCCGCTGCTGCCTGAACAAGCTCGAAGACGAGGATACCGGCGAGATCTATTTCACCGATGTCAGCTGCAAGATGCTCGATTCCTGCACGGCCGGCTGCAAGGACTACGCGAATCGCTTCGACTTCGTGCCGGACTGCGTTGT
>NZ_JBFMIA010000358.1:0-221 GCF_040801915.1 Jeotgalibacillus marinus
TGGTACAGTTCTGCACGTTCCGACTTCTCCTTTTGAAGCTAGTTCATCAAATGTAGGTAAATTTGCCACCTCTAATGGTGTTTTGCCTCCTAATGAGGGAATTGGATCGTCTGCTGCACCATCTGGGACAGCGATAAGATATTTCATCTATATATCTCCTTTTATTTCTAGTCAATTACTTATTAGCTTCTTCGAATTCCTTCATAAAATCAATTAATGCC
>NZ_JBFMIA010000359.1:0-221 GCF_040801915.1 Jeotgalibacillus marinus
TGACCTCCACGGGAGCAATCCATGATTGCCCAATTATGCCGCGTGAGATGAGCAGCGTCAAGGCCATACTGGCTCTTTTGCGGGCAGTTTGAGACACGTACTCTCCCACAGAACGCCTGTCACGGCGTAATCTCCTTGACATATGCGGCGTAATCTCCTTAACAGGCTCGTCATCGCCGTTCCTCTGTCTCTGCCTGATCGGTCAGGGCCGTGAGGAGCTG
>NZ_JBFMIA010000054.1:0-2084 GCF_040801915.1 Jeotgalibacillus marinus
CACTCCATAGCACCTTAAATACGCTAAGTGCACTTGTTAAATCGGAAGATTCACCTTTAATAATTTATTCATCTGATTCTTCAAATTGATCGCATAGATAATCGTATACCTGTGCATCTTGTCCGCTGAATTCCTTCTCGCAATCGAACAAAACAGTTTTTACCGTTTTTAACATGTCTTCATTATCGCCACCATCAAGCACAATTTCTTCTTCGAGAAGCTCGATCTTGTCTTTACGGAACGCTACAACATTTTTCACGTCCCACTCTTGACCGTTGTTTTTAATTTTAGGGTTACCCTCGTCATCTAAGTGGCAATGCTCTTTTAACAATTCCTGTTCTTGTTCCGCCACTTCCTTTATTCGTTCGTCTAAAACCTTGATAAACTTACTACGTTGACGAGATTGTTTCCCTTTTAAAGACAAATCAAAAAGCAGGTTGATTACCTGCCCTAGTTGTTCATTTTTAATTTTTACTTGCATGGTGTTTCCTCCTAAGGTCTATTTAAATGAAGCTGCTTCTAATTTATTGATTCGGTTTTCTAACTCTTCAATTTTTATTTTCTGTTCCTTAACTAATGGTAGCAACATAATCCACAGTCGGTCATATTGTATTCCTTCTATTTCTCTATTTCCATGTTCATCTGCTGATCCATATGTTATGAAATTTTCTAGACCTGATTCTACAAGATCCTCTGCAATTAATCCTGATATTCTCTCCATATATGGAATATCTTCATTTTCCCAACCTATTTCTTCCCCATCAGATTCTTTTTTTAACAACTGGGCGTAGTTCTCAATCGATGGCTTATCATACCAAGTTTTCGGTCGTAAATTTAATATCTTGTTAGGGTTGTCTATCGACAAATCTTCTATGAGCATTTTGTATTTTGAAGCTGAAGTCGTTCGACCAATGTTTCCATTTGATGTTATATACATATTAGTAGAGGTTGAATATGTTCGATTGAAAATATCCATAGATTTTACATTAGGCCCTACGTTATCAGAGCTTATAGTTAACTTTGCACCACTTGGTGCATTTAATTCTATTGTCTTATTTGTAGCACCTAATGGAGCTTTAAAAACAATATCTCCTAATTTATTCACAATTGCCCAATATGAAGTATCGCTGGTGGTATCTTTAGCTTTAATATTTCCATATTGATTAAAACCTATAGAACTACTATGTTCAAACGACAGTCCTTGTATCTTTGAAAGCCCTGTGTCATCTATTCTTAACCTTTCGACTAAAGGACTTCCTGTACTAAATCGTAAATGATTACTAGTTTCTATAGTTAAATAAGATTTCGATTGTTCTGATGACTGAGTAATACTCGAAGAACCCTGATCGTTATTTAATCTATAAATAAATAGGCCATTCCCATTTATTTGCGCCTTAGCTAAATCCCCAATCTGAGATTCAAGAGCAGCAGCTTCGATTTTTGTTGACCATCCATCATCATACTCAGACTTTAGGACTCCTCCAGATAAACTTAAGGTTCCTGTTGATCCTCCAGTTGTTTCAAATTTCACTCCTGAGATTGTCCCACCGTCAATTACATCAGCACATAAACTACTAATTTTTGCACTCTCAATCGTAGCGTCTTTAATTTTCGCTCCATCTATACCCAAATTAGAAATTTTCGCATTCGTAACGGCTAAATCATTAATCTGTGCTTCTTTAATTATAGCTGTTCCAAGGTGGGCGTTTGTGATAGAGCCGTCTTTAATGGCCAAGGTACCAACTGCGCCTTCTTCGATAAGGACTTCGCCATCAGAAAAATAGACATCACCAGTTAGTTCAATCATTTCGGCATCTATTTTCACAGATTCCGCAGTTTGATTGATTGACGATATAATCCCATCTCGCTCAACTTTCGATTCAATCTTATCGGCATGAACCGATAAAGAAGCCTCGGCTTGAGTCATGCGACCGTCTACAATCTCCAATTCCTTCGCATTGAGAGAAATGGAGTCGGATAATTGGATGATGGATGTTTCGGACGATGACACTCTTGTGCCTAAGTCACTAAAATCACTTTCCAAACTTTTAACACTGGTAGAAATCCCATCTACATCAACTGAC
>NZ_JBFMIA010000360.1:0-221 GCF_040801915.1 Jeotgalibacillus marinus
AGGGAAAAGGAAAAAAAGGAAGGAGAGAAAGAAAAAAAAAGAAGGGGAAGAGAAAAAAAAGAGAGGAGGAGGAGAGGGGGGAAGAGGGAAAGAAAGGGGAGAGGAGGGAAGAAAGGAGGGGAAAAAGAAAGAGAAAAAGAAAAGGAAGAGGAAAGAAAAAAGGGGGAGAGGAGGGCGCGGGCAGCAACGGCGGATATCATACCTGCATTCAAATCCGCATC
>NZ_JBFMIA010000361.1:0-221 GCF_040801915.1 Jeotgalibacillus marinus
CTCCCTCCCCTCCCTCCCCTCCCCCTCCCTTCCCTCCTTCTTCCCCCCCTCTTCCCCTTCCTCCTCTCTTTTTTTTCTCTCCTCTCCCCTTTTCTTTTCCTCTCCCTCCCCTCTCTTCTTCTCCCCTTCTTTCTCCTTTTTTTTCTTTCTCTTCCCTCCTTCTTTTTTCCCCCCCCTCCTCTCCTCTTCTTTTTTTTCTCCCCCTCCTTCTTCCTCCCCTC
>NZ_JBFMIA010000362.1:0-220 GCF_040801915.1 Jeotgalibacillus marinus
TTTGCCTTCTTCTCTGCACGGCTTAATTTCGCGGCAGCTACCCTTTCCCTCGCTTTTGTGCTTTGACTCTTCTTTTTCTTCGCCGTCATTCTGTTTTTTCTATCTCTTCCCGCTTCCCTTTTTTCTCCCCCCCCTTTTTTTTTCCCCTCCCTTCGCCTTTCCCTTTTTCTCTCCGCTTTTGCCTCCTGCCCTGTTCGCCCCCCTCCCTCCCTTCTTCTTT
>NZ_JBFMIA010000363.1:0-219 GCF_040801915.1 Jeotgalibacillus marinus
TTTTACTTTTTCCATTACTGCATCCAGCCAGGTGTTTGTTTCTTTTGCACTGCGTGCCCTTGCCCTGATCATCCGCACCAGGTTCTCCACTTCAACCGGTTCAATTATCAGTTGTCCAGATTGTAAAGGAAACAACTGTACTTTCCGAATGAGATAACAGTTGTACAATTTCCCATTGTACATCTCTTTCGAAAAAATTCCCGTCTCCGGTTGTTCCAT
>NZ_JBFMIA010000055.1:0-2062 GCF_040801915.1 Jeotgalibacillus marinus
ATTCATATCTTACTGCTGATTCAAATTCAACCATTTTCTTATCCGGATCAATCGTTCCAATGGTAGACCAGAGATTACCGTTTACCTCCTCTTTATGTGTGACAACGATCTTTCCATCATCCAATGCTGATACAGAGGGTTCGAGTCCTTTATCAAAGGTAATCATATTTCTATGCCAAGTCACTTCGTCATTTTCGAATGTCCCGTAGCCATACCACAGTGCATCGGTGTTCAATCCTTCATTAACCAAAATGAGATGACCATTGTCCATTATCGTCAGACTTGGATGCTCTCCCACTCCAAAGTATTTGTACGAGCTATACCAATTAATCTTCCCTTCTTCATATCTTCCTAAAGAATAATAGATTTTATCCAAAAGTTCATAAACCTGTATCACATCTCCATTGGGCAAGGTAGCAATGGAAATGGACGATGGCTTCTCGTCATTGTAAATGTCTCCATATGGAACACTATCATTCCAATGCATATAACCATATTCAGTATTTCCCTTATATTCACCCAATGAATAAGTTAGTTGGTTTTCTTCTAATTGAACTGAAACGACGAGACCGTCATCCAAAACAGCGATCGAAGGATCCTCTCCATCGGTATAAGCAAAACCTTCTTCATTTGATGCCTCTGAAGCATGAGATCCTGTAGGCGTGTACAGGGTGAAGATCAGTAATGAAGCCATAAATAGTTTGATTATTTTCTTCATTTTCTTTCCTCCTTTTGTGAATAGTATAATATTTAACGCGCATGTTTGTCCTACTAATATAAATTTTCTGAATAATATTTTTTAATGGTGTCGATACATCGTGTCATAAATGAATGATTGAAAAAAGAGAATTGTAGTCCTTAAACGATCATTTATAGACTTTTGGATACAGGGTGTCAGGATTCCTTTAAGTTAAGGGTAGGTGGGATACCTTCAAAAAAAGGTACAAAAAGCAGGTTGGACTAACACCAGTAAAGACCGTTCCTAATTGGACGGTCTTCACTGGTTTAAATACCTATATCAATCCCACCAAACCACTTGATTTGTTTCATCATCCCATTCTCCTAGTGAATATAAAAGAACATTGTCGTAATCAGCTTGACGTACATTGAGTAGTAAACCATTTTGTAATTGGACGATATCATTTCTACTACCATCTAATTGGTGGACAGGAGCAGCATTCCATATTATTTTGTCTCTGTCGCCGTTCATTGTCCCTATTTGCTGCCAAATCTTGATCATTAGATCAGATGCAAGATATTCTGAATTGTAGTTGGCGGTCTTTGTTGTGGTTATTGAATGGGCAAAAAAAGAATAAAAGACCTAAGTAATATTAACTTAGGCTTTCATACATCCGTTTGATTAATTTCACCTAAAACGACGAAAAGTTAGTTCCGTTTAGTGCCGAAAATATTTACTGCACAGGTATCTGAATCAGGGAAAGTAGTAGCCTCTACGGTTACTTTAGTAGCTTCTTTACCAACTAATGTAGCAATTTGATTTACAGATGGAGTAACCACAGGCCTCGTGAGAGTTCTTGTGATATTTCCATTTGCAGTTTCAAATGTAACAACAACCTCACAGAAACCAGCGTTCTCACCCAGCACTTCAATACTAAACGTTGTAAGGATAGGTTGAGGTTCTGTGTTCTCATAAACAATAAAAGATGAAACGTCTGTCGTTAATACTAGCTGTTCTTCTCCAAGTGGATAGAAAGTGCTGTTAGGTTGTTGTTATTCTGGTTCTTTTTCTTTAAAACCAAAAATTAACGCTAAGGCTATCCCAAGGAGTAACAATACTAAGCAAGAAGACAACAATCCATATACACCAGCATGATTTTTGTTTATGGCATTCACTCAATTTTCACACCCCCAAACCAATCGAAATCGTGTCGATTTTGTCATTTAACCATAAAAAACAGACCCCCCTTTAGCTTCGATGGCAATTTGGGAGTCTATTTTCCTTAATAGTGCATTTGAGCCGATCCTCTTATAGAGGTCAGTCTATAGCGAGACCGTAGGTGTTATAGCACCTATTATGTTGCCATTGGATTTGATTTAGCTA
>NZ_JBFMIA010000364.1:0-219 GCF_040801915.1 Jeotgalibacillus marinus
TACTTGGCTTGCTTCCCCCTCTTTGGGGCGCGACGATTGGCAAAAGCACGGAATCGGAATGTAAAAATCGGTGTATTGTGTGGCAGGAGAGCAATAAAGAGAAATCCTCTGCGGAAGAGCTTGCTGTGTATCGAAGTAGCCTAGGAATAATCTCTTTCTCCTAACGGGCCGAGTTGGCCGTAATTTTTCTTGTGAGTTCCTCTGTCTATTTGATTGTGC
>NZ_JBFMIA010000365.1:0-219 GCF_040801915.1 Jeotgalibacillus marinus
GTTGTCGCTCCCTCCTTCCGTTGCTCCGTTCTCTTTCCCTTCTCTCTCCTCCCCCTTTTCCTCCCCCCCCCCTCCTTCCTTTTCCCTTTTCCTCCCTTTCCCCCTCCCCCCTCCCCCTCTTTTTTTCTCTCTCCCCCTTCTTCTTTTCTTCCTCCTCCCCTTTCTTCCCCTCTCCCCCTTTTCTCCTCTCCCCCTTTTCCTCTTCCTTTTCCCCCCCTT
>NZ_JBFMIA010000366.1:0-219 GCF_040801915.1 Jeotgalibacillus marinus
GCTCACTGGGTGGACTCAAGGGAGTCAAGCCTCCTGAGGCGTTTGGAGAGAGGTCGCGAGATTGGTCGCTAGGCCATGCAGGAGACGAAGGCCCTCCTCTCTCGATGACGGGGGAATCTCGGGGCTGTTCTCGAGCGGCGGCCCCAGTGTGCGGTTTCTCACGAGGTACGACGGCGAGGTCAGTGAGCCTCTCGTGGGGCGCCAGGGAAGTCGGGTCTC
>NZ_JBFMIA010000367.1:0-218 GCF_040801915.1 Jeotgalibacillus marinus
CGATACGGCGTGAGCACGTCCGCGTCTCGATGGATATCGAGGTCGACGCAGTAGTCGACCTCGTAGCCGCGCGCCTCGAGCCACGCGATGAACGGCGCATCCCAGTGTGCGAACGTGTTGCGCGGGGAGCTCGGATCGTACGGGTCGTGTTCTTGATGCCAGCAGTCGCCACCGGCACCATTGCCCGGCCGCTGCAGCGTGACCTTGAGCCCACCCGG
>NZ_JBFMIA010000368.1:0-218 GCF_040801915.1 Jeotgalibacillus marinus
ACGGGCACGGGTTCATCGCCGCGACGAGCTGGAATCGCGCCGGGTACTGCGCCTGGCAGGCGGCCCGCGAGATGGTGATCTGGCCGGTCTCGAGCGGCTCACGCAGGGCCTCGAGCGCGCTGCGCGGGAACTCGAGCTCGTGGAGAAACAGCACCCCGGCAGGGGCCAGCGAGATCTCGCCCGGCCGCGGCGGCGGGCCGCCGCCCACCAGCGCGACC
>NZ_JBFMIA010000056.1:0-1705 GCF_040801915.1 Jeotgalibacillus marinus
ATGTCCAAGGTTTAGAGATTACTTGCATGGATCTTGATGTTTTTGCACCAGAACCAAATTATTTCATGTTATCTATTAATCAACCATCCACTCGACGCGTTTTGAATCATCTGACCATTTTCCTAACACGTATTGAATATTGTCGCTGGCTCGTCCTTCGTCGTTGAATCGTTCTTCATGTACATTTAAAATCAAACCATTATTCAATTGAACAATGTCGTTATCTAACCCTTCAAATGATGTGTAACGTTCTTCTCCATTCCAACTCTCCCAAGAAAGTTTTTCGTTCTGTACTGTAGCAATCTGGCTATAAGCAGGAAAATATTTTTCAAGATTACCCGCTTGAGTATACATTGATAAAACATATCCATTATCAAGCTGTAAAGAAACCGGTCTGTGCATTCTGGAAACATATTTTTCAGCCGAAATAAAATCAATTGAATAATCTTGAGCCTTACCTATTGAATACCAAAGATCAGCAGAATTTTCTCCACTATGTGTTTCCAATATATAATCATCTTTTAATACGGCTATGTTAGGATAATTACCATTGTCATAGAAATCTGAAGCGATTGATGTATCTATCCACTCTAATGTTCCATTTTCAAATGTTGCATGTTGATAATAAAGATTATATGCAACTCCGAAAAATGACGTGTGGTATACATTTACGATTGTCCCATTACTTAGAATATCTATTTGAGGACTATAGGAATCTCCATGTGTTACATAGTGATTTCCAACACTGTACCAATTAATTTCTCCATTTTCATATCGTCCTAAATTATAATATATAAATCCTATTCCTCCCTCATGTACATCTACTACATAACCATCACCTAAAGATAGTACAGATGGTTTTTTACCAGTATCGTATTTAACAGGATCAGTCCAGTACATTTCCCCATCGATATATTCTCCTAATTGATAAAGAAGATCCCCTTTATGATCTTTGGTAGACAATACTAATCCATTATCTAAAACAGTGATTGATGGATTTTCTCCCACTCCATAATTCGAATCACTATTAAGAGGTAAATTCCAAACTAATTGATCATCCTCGTATCTACCTATCTGTTCATGAATTTCTGCATTCATTTCACTGACTATTAGTACACGGTTTAATTCGTTATCCATTTCAACAATATCTGCATTTTTCGCTGTTCCAAAATTAATTTGTTCACTCCAATACAATTCATCGTCTATGTATTCACCTAATCGATACCAAAGATTATCACTGGTTTGTCCTCCGTAGACATTTAGCACTCTACCATCATCAAGAACGATAATGGAAGGATCTTTACCATAAGAAAAGTGATCTTTTTCAGTGGTCCATTCGATTTGATCGTTCTCATTTATAATGCCTATCTTGTAGTTTAATTCTCCTGTTCCTCTATGCTTGAAGTCTCCTTCATTTTCATAGTCCACTCCTCCCGTTTCCTCCCCCGTTCTCCTTTCCCCTTTCTCCCTTTTTTCCCCCCCCTCTTTTTTTCCTTTTTCCTTCCCCCCCTCCTCCTTTCCCTCTTCTCTTTCCCCCTCTTTTCCCCTCTCTCTCTTCCCCCCCCCCTTCTCTCTCCCCTTCCCTCCCCCCCTCCCTTTCCTCTCCTTCCCCTCCCTCCCTTTCCTCCCTCTCCTTTTTCCCTCCCCCTTCCTCCTTCCTCCTTCCCTTCCCTTTTCCCCTTTTCTTCCCCCTCTTTTCCCTCTC
>NZ_JBFMIA010000369.1:0-217 GCF_040801915.1 Jeotgalibacillus marinus
GAGCTGATGGAAGACTTCCTCAGGGGGACGTCGTTGGCACGTCGAAATCACCGCCTGCGTGAGGGCTCCGACAAATCCATGCTCGGCAATGTCATGGAACGTGTGTTGGCCGGCAGGATCGATCCGCGCGACGCGCAGAAGAACGTGCCCATTGAGGCGTATCGCGAGGGCGTATGAATCTCCAGAAAGCTCTGCAGTGGCTGAAGGGCAATCCTCT
>NZ_JBFMIA010000370.1:0-217 GCF_040801915.1 Jeotgalibacillus marinus
CACCGCTTGCCCCAATACTTGGGGAACAATGTCGTCACTTTTAATAAACATAGTAGCTTCGGTTTTGCTAAACTGCACGACCATGCAACGAAACTGCTTACTCTCAAAGCGCACTGACGTTGGAATTTTTACGTCTTTTATCACGGCGACAGGAGCGTCTGGATTAGTAAACTTGGTGGCTTTTACGGGGCTGGCTGCCTTTCCTGCTCCCATTAAT
>NZ_JBFMIA010000371.1:0-217 GCF_040801915.1 Jeotgalibacillus marinus
CGCGACCTCAACCGCGTCCGGGACGCGGTCTGGAAGAAGACCGGCTTCGAGGACTGACCGGAGGGCAGACTCGGGCAGTTGGTACTAGCATGCGGTAGGTTCGAAATGAGTAGTACTACTAATTGCTTATCTCTCTTTCTTTCTTTCTTTCTTTCTTTCTTTCTTTCTCTCTCTCTTATTTTTAGCCACGCATAAGAAAAGAAATTGTCAAATTGGG
>NZ_JBFMIA010000372.1:0-217 GCF_040801915.1 Jeotgalibacillus marinus
CTGTGTACAGCCAAGAGTTTCAACAGCCGTAAGCTTACGAATGATAGCGTTGCGCTTTGACATATTGGTAACACCTATGGAAAGAACAATAGTCACAACAGTAGCAAGTCCTTCAGGAATAGCCGCAACTGCAAGTGAGATAGCAATCATAAAGGAGTTTAAGATAGGCTCAAAACCGATGCCGTCACGAATAAGCTGAACCCCAAAAATAATAAGG
>NZ_JBFMIA010000373.1:0-217 GCF_040801915.1 Jeotgalibacillus marinus
GCCGGTTACGGCTGAAGAGCCACACGGACCGGCATGGACGCCCAATAATCAAGACAACATTGCCAGATATATTTTGACGGGCTACTACAAAAAGTATGGCTCATATGAAATGGCAGCGCGATGTTGGAATCAAGGCGAGGGCGGCAGAAATAATTCGGACGCTGACATTTATTGGGCAAAAGTGTCGGGCGTTGACCCTGCGACTGGCGGATATACT
>NZ_JBFMIA010000374.1:0-216 GCF_040801915.1 Jeotgalibacillus marinus
TGCCAGTCAGGGTTTTCACGAAGATCTGCATGCCTCCGCGGAGACGAAGGACAAGATGAAGGGTTGACTCCTTCTGGATGTTGTAATCGGCCAAGGTGCGGCCGTCCTCGAGCTGCTTTCCAGCAAAGATAAGCCTCTGCTGGTCCGGCGGAATTCCCTCCTTGTCTTGGATCTTGGCCTTTACGTTGTCGATGGTGTCCGAGCTCTCGACTTCGA
>NZ_JBFMIA010000057.1:0-1680 GCF_040801915.1 Jeotgalibacillus marinus
GTAAAAACTGTTTTGTTCGATTGCGAGAAGGAATTCAGCGGACAAGATGCACAAATTTACGATTATCTATGTGACCAATTTGAAGAATCAGCCGAATAATTAATTTACGAATCAAGCACATATTGTGAAAAATGATGGGGATGAAGGAACTAGCCGATATTCCAGAGACTTATCAGAAATTGCTAAGAGAAGAACTGAAGTCTGCACTTGTTACAAGTGGATGCGTCGAGCCATTACGAATGCGTTAAACGTTGTCGGTGGATCGGTAGCTATTTTTTATACCACGTTACAACTAAGTTAAAGGAGACTTTTCGATTGAAAGAAAGACTACAGAGTTCTCCGTTTCGGGGTAGCTCTTTTTGCGTTGGTTGATTTTTGATGTGACAGTTTGAACTGTGGAATTTTGGAGATTATCAAACGTTTTTTGAGTCGCTATTAGTCCCTAGGTAGCTGGTGGAATGATTGCTGATCCAACGACAGAAGGGGTTAACGACTCAAAACAAACAATGAACTATACCAAACCTAGAAAGGAAGTTGAATAATTATGGCTAAAATTGTATTAGATGCAGGACACGGTGGCACAGATCCCGGAGCAGTAGGCAACGGATTAGAAGAGAAAAAAGTAGTATTAGACATCGCGAAGAAGGTTCGTGACATTCTCAATTCGAGCTATAACGGTGCATCTGTTCAAATGACTCGTGATACAGATAAGACTGTTTCTCTACAAGCACGAACAGATCAAGCTAACGCATGGGGGGCAGATACGTTCGTCAGCATCCATATAAATGCTGGAGGTGGCACAGGATACGAAGATTACATCTACCCAGGACTATCAGGAACAAGCAACTCCGCGAAGATGCGTAACTCGATCCATACAGAAGTAACAAAAGTGTTAAGTAAATACGGAATCCGTAACCGTGGTAAGAAAGAAGCCAACTTCCACGTACTGCGTGAGACGAAAATGGGAGCTGTCCTCCTCGAGACGCTGTTCATTGACACGGTTGCCGATGCGAACCTGATTAAGAATGCAACGTACATTAACGACATTTCAAAAGCTTACGCTGATGGCATCGCGAAAGCGTTAGACCTAAGCGGTGGCGGCAATGAACCAGGGGACGGAACAACCTATACAGTACAAACAGGGGATACGCTAAGCGCTATCGCTTTACGATTCAATACGACTGTAGAAGTTCTTGTGGCCCTGAACAACCTATCTGATCCGAATACGATTTATGTAGGTCAAGTATTGATCATCAGTGCATCTAGTGGCACACAAATGGTTATCGTGAAAGTAGATAATCTGAGTGTTCGTTCTCGCCCTTCTTGGGATGCTTCTGCAATCGCTGGAACGGTGAATAAAGGTGAAGCGTTTACGATTGTGAGGAAATTACCAGTGGATGACGCGGAGATGTACGAATTGAAAAGCGGTCTATATATTACGGCAAGTCCAGTGTATGTGGATGTTAAGAATGTTTGATAGGAGCAACCCTTCTATCATTCAGTGAATGGCACTGAATGATAGAAGGGATTCTATTGGTTCGTTTTTTTCTGCTATTTATTTTTCTTGGAAAAGAGAACAGCCGCCCTAGAGCTACTATCATCTAGGTTCAAGCAAAAACTGTTTGGTTCGATTGCGAGAAGGAATTCAGCGGACAAGATGCACAGGTATACGATTATCTA
>NZ_JBFMIA010000375.1:0-216 GCF_040801915.1 Jeotgalibacillus marinus
TGTCTGGGCTTCGCTGCATGTTAAAGAGTAATACAGAATAAATGACAGCGAGGGGAGGTATAATATGGAGCAACTGTTTTTAGACGTTGTAAATTTATCAGTAACGGCCGGATGGGTTATTACCGTGGTGTTATTGCTGCGAATGATTTTAAAGCCTGTGCCGAAAAAATATGTGTGCCTCTTATGGTTTGTGGTACTCTTTCGACTGCTCTGCCC
>NZ_JBFMIA010000376.1:0-215 GCF_040801915.1 Jeotgalibacillus marinus
TCAAACTGGTGATAGGTATTCGTTGTCCATTCAATACTTGAACCGCCTTCTGGTACTTCCCCCATTCGGTTCCATGTTCCATTACTTTGATTGCTATCAAACATGGTCAAGATTTCCCCGTTATCTAATTGTAGGGAAACGGGATTGTTTGATGACTGGGATTCATATCTTACTGCTGATTCAAATTCAACCATTTTCTTATCCGGATCAATCGT
>NZ_JBFMIA010000377.1:0-215 GCF_040801915.1 Jeotgalibacillus marinus
GTTATTAACAGCATACGTCATTTTTTCTAGCACATTGCGTCCTATTGTTGTTTGAAGCACAAGAAAAGCAAACGTTAATTGAATGGCAAGACCAACGAACACAGGTCTCCACCTAATGTTGCGTTTATTATTTGAAAAGGCAAAGGCAACGATCAATATTGTGACAATTCCCGCTAGCCCCCATAAAATGTTTAACATCGTGTACATCTCCAATC
>NZ_JBFMIA010000378.1:0-215 GCF_040801915.1 Jeotgalibacillus marinus
TGGCACCAGGGCTTTCATCGCATCCCGAGTTACCTTCGTCGCAGCCGCCGTCATTTTTCGCGCCTGTGTCGCACTTCACAGGCGGCGTTCCGCGAATCGTTTATCTCAGGTTCATGCTTAGAAGCCTGATCCCGCTCGCCGCTTCGCTCACCGCGCTCTTCTCGACGCTGTATCTCTACACCGTCTGAAGATCCCCGGGGGGACGCGCCCGCCCT
>NZ_JBFMIA010000058.1:0-1563 GCF_040801915.1 Jeotgalibacillus marinus
TGTCGCATATTCAATGTTTTTGCGAATAAATCCTCCTACAAATAATTTAGCTTTTATTACCACACGTTCTATGGATCCATCTGGCTTACGTATAAATGCAAAGTCTACAGGTACAAGTTTACATTGCGTTAAAAATACATCTTTTCCCACTCGCTTAATTTCGAATGCGGGTGGATCAAGTGGAATATCTGCTTCGACAACGATTTGAATTTTGGGCTCTACTAATACAACTGGAACTTTAATGAAGAATATCTCAACAGGAGAAGGTGTGATTGATTCACTCGATAAAGGGGGTTGTGTCATTGAATCTACTGGACAAACAGGATCAATTTTATTATGGTTTTGACTCATTACATACGCTCCTTTCTTTTAATTTTTAATTCTACATGTGATCTCTAACAACATTTCTCGTCTTTGTTAAAAAGACATTTTAAAACGACAATACTTGAAGTAATGAATATCGCAAAGAAGATTGTTGCGACGAGGGCAAGGATAATCCCTAAAACTGTGTTAGCAGGTACAAACACAGCTAATGCCACTGCCCCTATAATGAGGGCAAAAATAAAGTCGATAAAATCTTTCGCAACCCATGTGCCTTACAACATTCCCCTCTCTGAAATCATTTCACCTCCTTTAACCTTTGTCATTATTTTATTCTTACAATGTGATTAGTGACTGTGCTTTGTACGATGAATTGAATAGCAGGGGTTGATGGTTCCATTCTGTGGGATTCTCTGAAGTAATCTATATGCCTACTTTTCTTAAGCTGTTGGTAAAAAACTAATAGTTTTTTTCTATAAGCACACTATCTGTCACTATCTGTCATAGCACCAGCGCTACCGTACCTTCACAACCCAAAAAATAGTTACCAGATAAGGTAACTAACGATAAAAAACGCCTTAAAGGCGTCTCTTTTTTCCTTCAAGGCATGATGAAGTGGACTAAACATGTCTAAAATCGCCCCGGAAGATTAACCTCTATCCTTATCTTGCCTCAGATTAACTTGTTGTAGTTGTAATACTTTTACAGTAAGGTCAAGTACAATTTTTTCTCGTAGTGTATCAAACGTTTCATGTGCATCTGTAGGGCATGGAGAAAAATCAATTTCAAAAAAATCGGCACTGACTAACTCGCAATACGGTTGCTCATTATAAAACACACTGTTTTCAAAGAAGTATTTATCTTGACGTGGCGTAATCCCGTCTTTTGGATTAATAAATCGAGAACTACTTGCTGAAGACTCATTTAAAATCGGTAAATTTAAAAATGAAGTAGCCCCACCAATTTCTGTGGTACTAGAAATCTCTGTGAAACCAGAAAATGGAACATCGGCAATTCGATCTTGAATGACGCCATTACAGTCCTTTGCAGCATATTCAATGTTTTTCCGAATAAATCCTCCTACAAATAATTTAGCTTTTGTTACATGACGGTCTTCACCTCCACCGCAACCTACTGCAAACTCTACAGGTACAAGTTTACATTGCGTTAAAAATACATCTTTTCCTACTCGCTTAATTTCGAATGCGGGTGGATCAAGTGGAATATCTGCTTCGACAACGA
>NZ_JBFMIA010000379.1:0-214 GCF_040801915.1 Jeotgalibacillus marinus
GATGCATCACGAATTACCGCTTCTTTTGAGCGGAGCACTGGAAACGATGCCGTGGGAGATGTTGAAGCTAAAATGGCAAACCCTTATAATGAAACCAGCCTATCAATTTATGAAATGTTGGATAATCAGTTAATTGTTAATGTTACAATACATTCAGAGGTATTAGTGGAATTAGATTATTATAGGAGGAGTTATCATCACGTTGACGATGAGT
>NZ_JBFMIA010000380.1:0-214 GCF_040801915.1 Jeotgalibacillus marinus
GCCGGGTTATGACCGCGCGTCCCATCGGAGACCGCGATGCCGCCCCGCCTGTTCGAATCGCTGCGCCTCGACGAGCTCGAGCTCGACAACCGCATCCTGATCGCGCCGATGTGCCAGTACTCGGCGAGCGCCGGGGAGGCGGGCGACTGGCACATGATGCATCTCGGGCATCTCGCCATGTCGGGCGCCGGGCTGCTCACCTTGGAGGCGACGG
>NZ_JBFMIA010000381.1:0-213 GCF_040801915.1 Jeotgalibacillus marinus
GTTACCTCGCTCTGTCCGACGCGCTTGGCCATGGCGTGCTCACGGCCAAGCAGCGCGAGATCATCGCGCTGACCGTGGCCCAGGCGAACGAATGTCACTACTGCCTCTCGGCACACACGCTGATGGGCAAGGGCGCCGGTTTGTCGGCGGATGCGATCCGCTTGGCCCGCGAAGGCAAGGCCGAGAGCGTGCTTGACAACGCGGTCGCGCTCT
>NZ_JBFMIA010000382.1:0-213 GCF_040801915.1 Jeotgalibacillus marinus
TGGCGCCCATGGCGCTGAGGCGTCTATGCGATTTGTTGAGGAGGACCCCGACCGAATCGCACTCGCGTTTGAGGCGAACCCTTTCACCTTTAAGAAGCGCACAATTCACGCTGCCTCCCCGCAGGTCATTCCGATGAATCAGGGCGTCGGCGCAGAACCCGCGACCCTTCTCTTACGGATTCCAGACAAGCATGGAACTGGGAGCAAGACCTC
>NZ_JBFMIA010000383.1:0-213 GCF_040801915.1 Jeotgalibacillus marinus
CAACGGATAATTTATTAATGCCGAAAAGAGATCTTCATCTTTCTCCTCCCTCCCCCTTTCTTTCCCTTGTTTCTCCTCCTTTTCCCCTCTTTTCCTTTCCTCCCTTTCCCTCTTTTTTCTCTTCCTCTCCTTCTTCTTTCCCTTCTTTTCCCTTTCTCTCTCCCCCTCTTTTCCCCCCCCTTTCTCTTCCCCTCCTCCCTTTTCCCCCCCTTT
>NZ_JBFMIA010000059.1:0-1531 GCF_040801915.1 Jeotgalibacillus marinus
CATGGTCATCCCTTCAACAATCAGATATCCCGTTTCATATTGTGATAGGTCTGTGTTTGCAAATAGGATGTACTTTGCCCAGTCAGAGTGCATTGCGATGAATTGAGTTGCTGTTACGCCAACAAAATACAAGAATAAACTAATTCCGATTGCCAATGAACTGTTACGAAAAACAGCAGAAATCATAAATGCCATCGTTGCTAATAAAATGACATTAATCGATTTAAATAGATATACTTTTATCAAATATATAAACATACTACTTTCAATCACTGACCCGTTTTCATAACTTAAACGGGTCAATGTCCCTGTATCAAATAAAATAAATCCTAAGATCACTGATAGGGTCACTGAAATTCCGATCATAGCCAGACCGAAAGTGGCAACGGTAATGAATTTCGAAAGAAGGATTTTCCATCGAGCAATTGGACGAATCATGAGAAGCTTAATGGTTCCCCAAGAAAATTCAGATGCTACGATTCCTGAAGCTAAAATAATAACAAACAATCCAATCACTGTAGGAAGACTATAAGAGCTATTTTCTAAGAATGCCCATATTGATGTTGTCGAGTTCGGAGGAAGATCATTCGCCAAACGATAGTCATTTATGGCAAGTTGTTCTTCCCAATAGGGGTCGTCGCCTTCTGTTTCGATCATCTCTTGATAATACTCATTTTGCGTTACAAGAGATTCTTGCCATGTACGTTCTGACCCTTGTCCAAAATCGGCACTTAAAAGAAAAGCTGTCCCAATGACAATAAGGGCTAACAAACCAGCCATTACATACGTGCCGGGACGGTGTAAAATTTTCATCCATTCATTTCGTATTAAATTAAACATTTTTACTTTCTCCTCCACCAGTTAATTCTAAGAATCGATCTTCAAGCGTTCCTCCCGTAACAAAATCATTCATCCTCTGAACATCAAGTAATTGACCCTGTTGAATGATTCCCACTCGATCGCACATCAATTCCATTTCAGAGAGTAAGTGACTGGAGACGATGACCGCTATCCCACGTTCCTTTGCCAGTCTCCTAATGTACTCACGAATTTCCCTTATTCCTGCTGGATCAAGCCCGTTTGTAGGCTCGTCCAAAATCAGCACTTTAGGATCATGCAGCAAACTTTGGGCGATCCCAAGACGTTGACGCATTCCAAGAGAATACGTTTTTACTTTGTCGTGAATTCGTTTTTCAAGCCCAACAAGTTTAACCACTTCATCTATTTTTTCTTTTGAAATTCCTTTGTACATCCTTGCGAAATGCACAAGGTTTTTGTAGCCCGATAAAAATTTATACATTTCGGGGTTTTCCACAATGGCACCGACGTGTTGAACGGCTTCCTCAAAATCCTTTTGGATGCTTTTCCCCTCAATAATTACATCTCCGTCCGTTATCTTAGTCAGACCAACCATCATCCGAATGGTTGTCGTCTTACCCGCTCCATTTGGTCCGAGAAAACCGAACACTTCCCCGCCATAAACATCAAATGAAACCTTGTCAATAATCGTTTTCCCATTAATCTTTTTCGT
>NZ_JBFMIA010000005.1:0-182010 GCF_040801915.1 Jeotgalibacillus marinus
AGGATTTTGATAGCCTGTTTTTATTTGGGTCTTATCGGCTTGTCATTACTCCTTAAATACCGAAAATTAAGAATGGTTGAAGGGAAGCACCTCGCGCGTAAGAGCGGGTTTTTTAATGTAGATTAAGAAGATAAATAATCAACAATTTCCTTAATTGGAGTGCTTAATAGAAAATTTTTTGGTTGATTTTTTAACTCAAAGGGCTGTAATTCAATAGGGATCGTAATATCTTTTAATGAATAGTGTAAAAACAAACTTCCTTCATTTGTCACTAAATCATAATTATCAGCAATCAAAGAATACGATACACTTTCTAAAGATCCATTATCCCTTTCATTCAGCAAGAGCAACATATTATTTTCAATAATTTCTATACGTTTTTCATATGTTTCTAACCCTTTTGGTTCCGTCGGCCTTGTTCACTACCATCTTTAAGTAAGATTCAACTTGCTGTATATCTTTTTAGAATTAGCAAAAACTGATTATGTGTCTAAAAATAATGAAGGGAACTACTAAATTGAGACATAAAAACAATGACCCTATTCTTGAACCAGAAGCCCAAGAATTTGTTGAAGCAACAGCCAATCCACCATATTTATTTGATCACCCTCCACAAAAAGGGCGAGAGCTAGTTGATGAAGTGCAATCAGATGATGTTGAGAAATTACCAGTAGATGCTAAAGATATCATCATACAAGGAGGACCTTCTGGAGAAGTATCAGTTAGAATGTTAAAACCCCAAAACGCTCCCGATAAACTTCCGGTCATCCTCTATATACATGGAGCAGGCTGGGTTTTTGGTAATGCTCATACTCACGATCGTTTAATCCGTGAATTATGTGTTGGTTCCGAGTCCGCCATTGTTTTTCCTAACTATAGCCTTTCACCTGATGCAAAATATCCAACAGCGATAGAAGAAATTTACACTGTATTAAATTGGATTGATACCGAGGGAGGAAATACTGGTTTAAATAATGAAAAAATCACTGTGGCAGGTGATAGTGTTGGTGGAAATATGACAGCTGCGATTACTTTAATGACAAAAAAACGCAATGGACCCAAAATCAATAAACAATTGCTGTTTTATCCCGTCACAGATGCTACATTTGATACTGATTCCTATCATCAGTTTGCAGAAGGGTTTTTTCTTCGTAGAGATGGCATGCAATGGTTCTGGGATCAATATACTACGGATTCAAAACAAAGAGAGGAGATAACTGCTTCTCCACTTCGAGCTTCTAAAGAACAGCTTAAAGGGCTTCCAAAAACATTGGTTATTACAGCTGAAGCTGATGTTTTACGTGATGAAGGAGAAGCTTATGCAAATAAACTTCGTGAAGCTGAGGTACCTGTAACTGCCGTTCGTTTTCAAGGGATTATCCATGACTTTGTTATGCTAAATGCACTAGCCAATACTTCAGCTGCGAGAGGAGCCATTACCTTAGCGAATGCATGGTTAAGAGAATAAAAAAATATTTCATGAATTAATAAATGATTCATTTGGATTAGACCTTTCCCTTTATACAATTTAAAGGTTTCTGAGAGTTAGAGTTCCTCGGAATTTATACCCCTAGAATGGAAAAAACACTGATTTCTCAGCACTTTTTCATTTTGGGGGGATTTTTTAGCGCTTTATTAAAGTATTTCAGCGTCAAATAGTATTTTTCTTGGTAAAACATATTTTCCTCTTATAACCATTACGCTATTCTAATAATTTAAATAATTATAATAAATCCTTCTTTTTATATACAAAGTTTACCAAAATAACTATAATAAATAGCACTTTTAATTATGATTTTTTCTTAAATACTTTAACGGTTGCAGTTTCAATATCCAAAAGTTCGTTAGTATTTTGCTCAAGTAATGCGACATTAAATACATATTCTCCTGTTTTTTTGAAAATCCCCATAATGTTAGCGCATGTGTTTAATATAACAGGCTCAAAAACATGAACACCTGCCTCGTTAAATTCAATAGGAGTTCCATCACTAAATACAAAATCTATATCATCGACTTGGGCACGATTTCCTAAAGCTACTAAAACTTTTGTATTCTTATCTGTAGCGGTAGTTGAGAAAGCACATACTTGAATGAATTCTTGAACATTAACTTCCGCATTTAAAGGTTCCTTAAGACGAACACAAAAAGCCATTTTTCATACACCTCCTTAGCAGAAACTAATATAGTATATGCTTTGATAGTTTATTAGCTTGGGCAAACATGTACTATATATCAAAATAGTTATCAATGAATAAGGAGTAATACTTTATTTATCTTTTTAAGATAAAGGGATAGGGGGTTAATATTTTTGGAATTTTATAGAATTGACAAAGAAGTGGGTAAAAACATTTCTCACTATAATTCAAATTTCATTATGTCTCGAATTGTAAAAACAGAAAAACCAACACAAATTGGTTGTATTCATTTAGAAGCTAATGGAATTGTAGGGTTTCATCAAGCTGTTGTTCCACAATTACTTATTGTTTTAGATGGTGAGGGTTGGGTTCGGGGTAATGATGAACGAAGAGTAAATGTGAAAGCTGGCGATGTTGTTTTTTGGAAGAAAGGTGAAGGACATGAAACAGCAACTGAGACTGGATTAACCGCAATAGTAATTGAGTCTGAAGAATTAACCCCCGCTACTTTTATGCGAAAAAAAGAGCATAAACAATAAAACTGACATCGGATCGGTTTATTAAAATGGCTAATTTAACATTAGAAGAGAGGAATGGGTGAGTAATAAGAAAGCTTTAAATGAGAGTAGTGCAAGAAACATTTTCAAACATATAGGTTTTATTCGCATAAGTGTTGCTGTACTTATTATTGTTATTTTTATACCGATGACACCAACTAGCGATACTGAAGAAAAAGCAAATTTTGAATATCATTACCTTGTACAGGCTTTTCTTCAATCGTTTCTACTACTACCTTTACAGCATCCTCAAGTGATATATTGCTATTCTTTGATGCTTCCTTAATGCGATTCATAACAATAATATCTCGTTCAAGATAACCCCTGTGACCAAACTCGTTCTTATGGAAGCTATAACCTGCTTTCTCCATTAGTTCTTCCGTCCGGGTTACCTATATTGTATGGATTTATTCTAAAAAAAATATTATTGAATAGGTTTCACTGTCAAAAATACAAAAAAGTGGAGGCAGTAAAAAAATGAGTCAATTAAAATGTGGCATTTATTACAATGCTTGTGATTATTTCGATTATAAAAATTATTTCCAACAGACATAACTCCTCGTCATATATTTAGTTACTTTATGGTGTTTTTTGCAGTGTTTCTTGGAAAATATACAGGTCAAAAAAGCGAAAAAAATCTTAAAATATTGTGGCGTGAAAAAGAGTAAACCTTTTGGGTTTGTTCTGGAGGTGGAAGAACTATCAAAAAACTAATGATTACTATTGAATTGTGTTAGGGATTAGTTTGACTAATTGAAAAGTGGGTGAAACAGTGGAGGAACTAGTCTTTTTTAATGGTGAAAAGATCTTAACCGACAGCTTAACAGTATCTAAAGCATTCGATATGGAACATGAAGAAGTTTTAAAAGATATTGATCGAAAAATACACAAACTATCTGAGTTAGGAGAAGATGAATTCTCACGGTTTAACTTCAATAAGACAGGTACTAAGTACAATCTAACAGAGGATGGATTGATTCTATTTACGTTGTCCTATGATATGAATGTTAAGAATAGATTCATTGAAGCATTCAAACGAATTAGAAATAAACTTCCTTCTAATTTCAAGGAATCTGGTAATAAATTATTTGACTAAACATTTACGGATACTACAAACTGTTTTTTCTTGGGGGAAGGTATATGCATAAGCAGTTTTATATAAGTCTTATATCAAAGTTTTACTAATTATCACAAGTGTTTTGGCATTTTATAATGACATTGCAATCAAGTGGATTTGGTTTATTGTGGCTCTATCTTCATTAATTGGAACATCAATTCTATTAAAAAAGATAATCACGTCTCATCACTTGAAAGGGATGTGAAAGCTTTA
Organism: Jeotgalibacillus marinus; assembly: GCF_040801915.1. Classification (NCBI taxonomy): domain Bacteria; kingdom Bacillati; phylum Bacillota; class Bacilli; order Caryophanales; family Caryophanaceae; genus Jeotgalibacillus; species Jeotgalibacillus marinus. The sequence continues at coordinate 4,023 of NZ_JBFMIA010000005.1, forward strand.
TAACTGAGGATGAGGTTGAGGAATCTAGAGAAGGTGAAGATACAAACCAAGAATCAGAAGTTAAACCAGAAACAGATCTGGAACCAGAGGGTTCTAATTATAGTAATGTCATCTCATCTATTTCAGACCTAGAAGCTGAAGGAAAAATAAAAGAAAAAGCTGAACAAGACTGGGATGGGGATTTTGTTATGCAGAACTTTGTTATAGATCAACAGACAGATGCATTTAATAAATTAAAAAACATGGAATTGTCATCTGAAGTGGAACAAGAACAAATGGAAAAAGCATTTTCTACTTGGGATATGATTTCAATATGGTTGAGTTTGTTTATGAAGAGCAAATGAAGGCCTACAATGATAGATAGACTAAACAGCATCCTTATGGGTGCTGTTTTATATGAGAAAATAAAACATTTGTTGCATATAAATGCTTTATTTTACTTTCTATGAGTAAAAATTGATGGTATTTATCGGCTTCATAAAAATAGTTAAAGCACCTTGCATGTTAAATGTTAATGTCAACCTGCGTTTCTTTATCCGTAGCACTCTGCTAATTAGAAAAACATCTATTTTTCTTTTAAACTATCCAAAAGTACATATCCAAATATAACACCAGCGATAGTCGTCACAGTCTCTAGAAATCCTGACATAAGAAAACTAATACGTACTTGATGAATGATCGGTACATTTAAGATAAGTAGGAGCGGACTTAAAGCAATATAAAGTGAAGGAATACCGATTGCAGAAAGTTTAACCCAATCAATCGACCATCCCTTTTTTAAACGTATATCTGTCACTAATTGTGGGAATCGGATCATCATCCCTACCAAAATAGGAAACAACACAATAAACAACATCAAAGGTCTCAATTCAAAATTACTTCTTCTATACTCCTCTAATCGCAAGTAAATTTCAGACCCAAAATATAATACAAGAATGACAATGAGTGAACATATAAGGTATTTAATAAAACGTTTCATATTGCCCCCTTTTTTTACTTAATATTACAGTAGTGTTGCAGGAAAAAATTAAACATTGAAATAGTTCTCTAAGTCTTTAAAAACCTTATTCTCAGCATAAAAAAGTCCTGTATTACGGTAAAATTAACTATTAATATATAATAAGCATATAAATAAATTTATTTATTTGGCAAATGGGATTTACAGATTATTATATAAAAATCCCCCCACGGTATTACTCAATTTTCACCAGATAGCTACACAAAAAAGTTTACAATCGAGTCGTACTTAATGGTGAAGATATTTTGCAAGGTGATTATTCCTTTTGAGGTAGTCAAGTAACTTGTAAAACTTAAAATTGAGATAATTCAGACAGTGGGATGGGCAGTATTGCTTTATACCGACGATCAATTATTTGATATATTGGTTTATGAAATTAATGAATAATGATTATTACTTTATTTGTCTTATTAAACTAAAGGGATCGGTTAGTTTAAGGGAAGGGGATAACCGCAAACGTATTCACAATGGACTAATTCAACAAACAGCTTAATATATGGAGGATCAATCAAACTTCATAAAAAGGTAAATTTATTTTGTTGAAACTTATCATCATCTCTGTATTGTTTTATTTACTATCCACTATTTTTTACTACTGCTCATTTCGTTTCACTTGCATATACGTTTTTGCTCACGGAAAAACACCTTTGATAAATGTACTTGCTTACAGAGTAACATTTACGAAGGTGTTATATTGTCTTACTACTTTAAGTTAGTCCATTTTTTAATCTGAAATTGTTTTATCGGTTTGGTGAAAGCCACCTGTATGACAAGAATTTCACAGGTGACTTTCGTCTATTTTCAAAAAATTGTCGACCGCAAAAGCGGATACGCCGAGTGCTGCTGCGTATAGAGATAGGTTAGAAAATTGGATTTTCATATCAGTTTGATGAAAGTGCAATGTTTGTTTTTGAACAGTATCAACAATAGGTTTCTCAATAAAATCCTTTGCCTTTGCTAATCTGTTTCCGATAATAATCTGTCCAGGATTAAACGTCTTTATTAAATTCGTCACCCCGATTCCAATGTATGTCCCAATTTTCCGGAAAAGTTCTAAAGTATCAGCATCCTTGGATTCAGCCATTTGAATCAACTCATCGAGCGTAGAATGGGATAAATGTTCGAAGTGTTTCGCTTCTTTTAATAATGCATGCTCAGAGCCGTAAGCTTCCCAGCACCCTGTACTTCCGCACGTACACAACTCACCATTGACCATGATCGTCATATGACCACTCTCACCGGAATACCCGTTCACTCCACGATACAATTCATTTTCTAGTATAATCCCGACACCAATTCCTATTCCAACACTTACATAAATAAGATTGTCCCTTTCCTTCCTTTCTCCAAATCTTTTTTCTCCATAGGCACCTGCGTTCGCTTCATTTTCGATAAATATTGGATAGTCAAATTCCTGCTCAAGAAGATCTAACAAATTGACATCTTTCCATTTTAAATTCGGCGCAAGAAGAACTTTACCGTATTTATCAACAATCCCAGGTACACCAATTCCTATTCCGATGACACCATACCTACTTTTGGGTGTACGATCAATAAGGCCTTGTATCATTTTCTTAACGAGGTCAATCAGTTCTTGAAACGAAAGGTGATCGATTGCTTCATTTTCTTCATAAATAATGTTTCCGACTAAATCCGTTACCACGCCTAAAATATAATTAACACCAATATCCATGCCAATAGAATATCCAGCCTGTTCATTAAACAGTAATATAACAGGGCGTCTGCCCCCGCTTGATTCACCAGGTCCAGACTCATAAATTAGTTCCTCATCGATAAGTTCATTAATTAGTGAAGAAACTGTTGCCTTATTTAAACCAGAGCGCTGGGCAATATCCGCACGGGAAATCGGGGCTAGTGCAGTGATCGCTCCGAGAACGATTTCTTTATTCTTTTTTTTGACAACTTGGTGATTCCAGGTTTTTTGTTTCATTCGTCAGGTTCCTTTCCTTTTTAAAAGATAAGAAAGCATAATTTTTTAAGAAGAAACCTTCACTGGTCTATCTATGTTCATCTCCAGTGCTCACCCTATTGAAGTCGCATCACTCATTGACTCTTCAAGGGTTTGATCTCTAATAAACGGGGGAACGTCCCGTACTTATCTTATCTTCATCTGTAGATTAAAGTATACAATAAACTTAATTTGTTTAATAGACAAACAAAGTTGACGGTGATATGATTTAATTGTCAGATAAATTTTAATGAGGAGGAGTAAAAAAATATGAGAAAAAGCTTTCTCTCTATTTTATTTATTTTGGTGTTAACATTGGCAGCTTGTGGTCAGGATGCAGCAAGCGAAGATGAAAACGCTACCAATGTGAGTGGTGATGGAGTTTCTGATAAAAAAATTAAAATAGGTCTTTCTGTATCAGACTTAACATTAGAGCGTTGGCAACATGATAACGACTTTTTTGTCGAAAAAGCAGAAGAGCTTGGAGCAGAAGTGTTAGTTCAATCCGCTAATGGTGATGAGTCTCAACAGTTATCACAAGTCCAAAATATGCTGTCACAAAATATTGATGCATTGGTCATTATTCCGATTAACTCGGATGCTTTATCAACAGTTGTTGATCAAGCGAAAAGCGAAGGAATTCCTGTTGTAGCTTATGACCGACTAATAAATGGTACAGATATTGATGCATATGTATCATTTGACAATGAACAAGTAGGTGAAATGCAAGCCGAATACTTAGTGGATATCGTACCAACGGGAAAATACTTTCTAATGGGTGGTTCACCAACAGATAATAATGCCAAAATGTTTAGAGCTGGTCAAATGAATGTGATCCAGCCGCTCGTTGATAATGGAGATATTGAAATTATTGGGGACCAATGGGCTAAAGATTGGGGTGCAAACGAAGCATTAAAAATTATGGAAAATGCATTGACAGCAAATCAAAATGCAGTTGACGCTGTTGTTGCATCTAATGATAGTACAGCTGGTGGAGCAATCCAGGCTTTAGATTCTCAAGCATTAGCTGGAAAAATTGCCATATCGGGTCAAGATGCTGACTTAGCAGCAGTTCAACGTATTGCAGAAGGAACTCAGACTATGACAGTCTATAAACCTATTAAGGAGATTGCTAATAAAAGTGCAGAATTAGCAGTTGATCTGGCAAAAGGTGAAACAGTGACAACAGACTCCGTAGTTAATAATGGAAAAATTGATGTACCTTTCATTAAACTAGACCCAATAAAAGTTGATAAGGATAACCTAGTAGACACAGTTATTAAGGATAACTTCCATAGTTATGATGATGTGTATAAAAATGTCCCAGAAAATGATCGTCCACCTCGTCCGTAAGAACGTATTTTTTAAAAAGGAATATAGGTGGAGGAGAGAGTTTCTTTCCTCTCGAACCTTACAGGAGGTGGGAAATAATAATGGAGAATTATGTACTCCAAATGAAAAGGATCACAAAAGAATTTCCAGGTGTACGTGCACTAGATAATGTAACATTTTCAGTACGAAAAGGAGAAATTCATGCTTTGTGTGGTGAAAATGGTGCAGGAAAGTCCACCTTAATGAAAATTCTAAGCGGTGTATATCCATATGGTACATATGACGGAGAAATTTTAATTAGAGGGAAGCCCGTTGAATTTAAATCCATTATCGAATCTCAAAATAAGGGTGTATCGATCATTTATCAAGAGCTTGCATTAGTGGAGGAAATGACAGTAGCTGAAAATCTATTTTTAGGTCACGATTTAATGAGAGCGAAAGTAATAGATTGGGATACTATTTATAGAGAAGCACAAAAATGGCTTGACCATATTGGCTTGAAAATTGACCCACAAATGAAGGTTGGAGATTTGACGGTAGGAAAACAGCAATTAATTGAGATTACAAAATCACTCACGAAAAATGCGGATATTTTAATATTAGATGAACCTACTGCAGCGTTGACTGAAAGTGACGTTGAGATATTAATGAATCTATTAAATGAGTTGCGCTCTAAAGGAGTTACATGCATTTATATTTCTCATAAATTGGGGGAAGTAATGTCCCTTGCTAATTCGGTTACGATCTTGAGGGATGGTCAATCCATTAGTACAGACCCAATTGAAGACTTAACAGAAGAGAAAATTATTACAAAAATGGTAGGTCGTGAGTTAACCGAGCTATTCCCTTTTGAACCACATACCATCAGTGAGGAGAACATTCTAGAGGTAAAAAATTATTCTGTTATCGATCGTAATGTAAATAAAAAAGTGATAGATAATGCATCTTTCATCCTGAAAAAAGGAGAAATTCTTGGTATTTCAGGATTAATGGGATCAGGAAGAACAGAATTATTTACAAGCCTGTTCGGTGGTTTTAAAGGCAAACAAACGGGCACTGTATTGATTGATGGAAGAGAAATAAGTATTCAAAAACCTGCTGATGCGATAAAAGAGGGATTAGCCTATGTCTCGGAGGACCGTAAACGCTATGGTCTTATATTAGAAATGGATATTATGAAAAACTCAACGCTCGTGGCTCTGAATAAAGTGATGAAACTAAAGGTGATCGACAATGCCCTCGAGGTTAAAAGAGCGACTGAAATAACTAGAAAGATGAAATTAAAGGCTCATAATCTAGAAGCAAAAGTAAGTCAATTAAGTGGAGGAAACCAGCAAAAGGTTGTGTTAAGTAAGTGGTTATTAAATGAACCGAAAGTTCTTATTTTAGATGAACCAACAAGAGGAATAGATGTTGGTGCGAAATATGAAATATATAAAATAATGAATGAGCTCGTTAGCCAAGGGGTTGGAATCGTTATTATTTCATCTGAATTGCCGGAAGTATTAGGGATGTCGGACCGAATTCTTGTCATGTCAGAAGGGAAGTTTACTGGAGAGTTTTCGAGAGAGGAAGCGACTCAAGAGAAAATTATGACATGTGCAACAGGAGGCAAGAGCCATGAATAGTCAAAAACAGACAACTGAAGCCAATCCTAAAGATAATAAAGGGTTAAGTTTTAAGTTTGATCTTCAGTCATACACGCTAATTATTGCTTTAGTGTTAATTGCCCTCATTTTTGGTTTGTTAACAGGAGGGGAGTTTTTATCTTCTCGTAATTTATCCAATTTATTCACTCAGATGTCTATCATTTCAGTCCTTGCTATAGGAATGACACTTATTATTGTATCTGGTCATATTGATTTATCAGTTGGTTCATTAGTTGGCTTAACAGGAGCTGTTGCAGCCACTTTGCAAGTTTGGTTCGGATGGAACACCATTTTAGTTGTACTTGCAGCAGTTGTAACCGGGGCAATAGTTGGCCTATGGCAAGGCTGGTGGGTTGCCTATCGTGCAGTTCCTGCGTTTATCGTGACACTAGGAGGCATGCTTATCTTTCGAGGGATTTTGATTGGAATAAGTAAAGGTCAAACGGTTGCACCTATGGATGAAAGCTTTAAACAAATAGGAAACAGCTATTTACCTTACTCTCTTGGTTATCTATTAGCATTACTAAGCATTGCATTACTTATATTTTGGACTATTCGAGGCAGGTCAAAAAGGAAAAGCATGGGTCTTAGTTTGCCTACTGCAACGATCGATTATGGAAAAGTGACAATGTACTCATTCTTTATTTTACTGGCAACTTACTTGCTGAATCGTTACTATGGCATCCCTGTTCCCATTATTATTGTAGTAATGTTAGCTGCAATTTTCATTTTTATATCAACAAAGACCTCTTTTGGTAGATATATATACGCAATCGGTGGAAATGTTGAAGCGGCTGCTCTTTCTGGAATAAATATTAAGCGTAATACACTATCTGTTTTTGTATTAATGGGGGCACTTTCAGGCGTAGCTGGTGTGTTATTAACAAGTAGATTAAATGCCGCAACCGTAAATGCTGGAAATATGTATGAGCTAGACGCAATTGCTGCTTGTGTGATCGGTGGTACTAGTTTAATGGGTGGTAGAGGGAAAATTGTTGGTGCCTTAATTGGTGCACTAATTATGGCTAGTATTGATAATGGCATGAGCATGATGAATATCGAAACATTTTGGCAATATATCGTAAAAGGATTAATCTTAATCTTTGCTGTTTGGATCGATATTTTAAGTAAAAAATAATTAACATGATAGCGAGTAATTAGGTTTTTTAATAAATATAAACTATTAGGAGGGCTATACTATGGTATTTTTTGAAAACGTTAATAAAATTGATTTTGAAGGACATCACTCTACGAATCCACTTGCGTTTAAGTTTTATAACCCAGAAGAAAAAGTATCAGGAAAAACGATGGAAGAGATTTTGAGATATAGTGTAGCTTACTGGCACACATTTACGATGGATGGAACAGACCCTTTTGGAAGTGGAAATATGATTCGCGCATGGAACAAATTTAGCGGCATGGATTTAGCGAAGACTCGAGTCGAAGCGGCATTTGAATTCTTCGAAAAAATTAATGCGCCATTCTTTTGCTTTCACGATGTAGATGTTGCACCAGAAGGAGCTACGTTACAGGAAACGTATCGCAATTTAGATGAAATTGTCGGCATGATCAAAGAATATATGAACACAAGTAAAACGAAGCTACTTTGGAATACAGCTAACATGTTTTCGCACCCACGCTTTGTGCATGGAGCTGCCACATCAGTCAATGCGGATGTATTTGCTTACTCTTCTGCTAAGGTGAAAAAGGGGTTAGAAATTGCAAAAGATTTAGGAGCCGACAACTATGTGTTCTGGGGTGGTCGTGAAGGATATGAAACGTTACTGAATACAGATATGAAGCTTGAGCTTGATAACCTCGGACGCTTCTTTCATATGGCGGTTGACTATGCAAAAGAGATTGGTTTCACAGGACAATTCTTAATTGAGCCAAAGCCGAAAGAGCCAACAAAACATCAGTACGATTTCGATGTGGCAACAGGATTAGCATTTTTACAAAAATACGACCTTCAAAATCATTTTAAATTTAATATCGAAGCAAACCATGCCACATTAGCTGGCCATACGTTTGAACATGAGCTTCGCACTGCTCGCATCAATGGAATGCTTGGTTCTGTAGATGCCAACCAAGGTGACCCTTTACTTGGATGGGATACAGATGAGTTTCCAACAGACTTGTATTCTACAACGTTAGCAATGTACGAAATTTTACAAAACGGCGGTCTTGGTCGAGGTGGCTTAAACTTCGATGCAAAGGTACGAAGAGGTTCATTTGAGCCAGAGGATCTTTTCTATGGACATATTGCAGGGATGGACAGCTTTGCGATTGGCTTGAAGGTGGCGCAAAAACTAATTGAAGATAAAGTACTAGAAAGTTTCATTGAAGAACGTTATAGCAGCTATTCAGAAGGAATTGGGAAAGATATTGTCGAAGGAAATACCGATTTTCATAAATTAGAAGAATACGCGCTTCAGCTTGGAAACATTCACAACAGTTCTGGTAGAGCAGAACGTCTGAAGGCTACCTTTAATCAATATTTAATATCCGTTCTTTCAGAATAAAAAGAAGGATAGACGAAAGTTGTTAATCTCATTTATGAAGGGCCATGGGACCTGCCTTTTTATTGGTGTGATCTTATTATCAGGTGGTGAATATGGCCTCTTTTTACGATCGCGTTTTTTACAAATAGCTCCTAAAAAAGGGTGAAGAAAATGAAATATGTGATAGGAATTGACCTAGGGACAAGTGCTGTCAAGGTTTTACTTGTGAATCAGAATGGGGAGGTATGCACGGAAATATCAAAGTCCTATCCACTTATTCAAGAAAAGTCAGGCTATAGTGAACAATCCCCAGAAGAGTGGGTAGAAAAAACAACAGAAGCACTTTCAGAACTTGTGAACCAATTGGATGGAGAGGTAAATAATATAGAAGGAATCAGCTTTTCTGGACAAATGCACGGGCTCGTTTTATTAGATCGACATAACGACGTATTACGTCCAGCGATTCTTTGGAATGACACAAGAACAACGAAGCAATGCCGGGAAATCTATGAAACAATCGACAGAGAAAAGTTGCTTTCAATTACGAAAAATCCAGCGCTAGAAGGGTTCACATTACCGAAGCTATTATGGATAAAAAAACACGAAAGAGAGACTTTTGCTCATGCAGCTATCTTTATGCTTCCGAAAGACTATTTACGTTACCGAATGACAGGACAAATTGTTAGTGAATATTCTGATGCGGCCGGCACGCTTCTATTAAACGTGAGTGAAAAGGAATGGAGCCAAGAATTATGCGCACAATTTGGCATAGATCCTGCCATTTGTCCACCGTTAATCGAATCTCATGATTACGTGGGAACGATTACTACTTCATTCGCAAATGAAACTGGCCTTTCCCCCTCTACGAAAGTATTTACAGGTGGTGCTGATAATGCGTGCGGTGCGATTGGTTCGGGCATTTTATCAGAAGGAAAAACATTGTGTAGCATTGGAACATCAGGAGTGATCCTTTCTTATGAGGACAATAAAGACTGTGATTTTGACGGCAAAGTTCATTATTTTAATCATGGAGTAAAAGATGCTTTTTATACAATGGGAGTGACGTTAGCTGCTGGCTACAGTCTTAGTTGGTTTAAAGAGTTATTTAACGAAAACGAAACCTTTGCTGATCTTCTTGATGAGGTTGAGAAAGTCCCTATTGGCGCAAACGGCCTCATTTTCACTCCTTATTTAGTTGGGGAGCGCACGCCGTATGCTGATTCTGTCATCAGGGCTAGCTTTATAGGCATGGATGCTTCCCATACGAAAAAAGATTTTGTCCGTGCCACTATGGAAGGCATTACGTTCTCACTCCATGAGTCGATTGATATTTTTAGAGAAAGCGGAAAAACAATTGAAACGATCGTCTCGATTGGTGGTGGGGCTAAAAATGAAGCATGGTTGCAAATGCAAGCGGACATTTTTGATGCGAAAATTGTAAAATTAGAAAGTGAGCAAGGACCAGGGATGGGTGCAGCGATGCTTGCAGCCTATGGATGCGGTTGGTTTGAATCCCTTGAAGCATGTGCTGACGTATGGATACGGCCAGTCAAAACGTATGAACCGATAAAGGAAAATGTAGCAACCTATAAAGAGTTATTCTCTGTTTACAAACAAGTATATACACAAACGAAATCATTAAATGAAGCTTTAAAACCATTTCGAAAGTAATTTCTTAAAAGAAGTTTGATAGACTAGACTTGAAGCGTGATCAGCTCTTGGAGTCTAAATAGGCAAAATACATCTTTTATTGGCGCTATCTTTCGCTTCTTTCGAAAAATGTTAGGAGGTTACAACAATGAGGTACATTCGCTTTGGTGTTCTTAGTACAGCAAAAATTGCACGAACACAATTAATTCCGGCCATGTTTAGAGCGGGAAATGCAGAAGTAGTGGCCATTGCAAGTAGAGGAAGTAAGGTGCATGAGGTGGCTGCGGCATTACAAATCCCGAAAGCTTATGAGAGCTACGACGATTTACTCAAAGACCCGGACATTGACGCTGTGTATATTCCTCTTCCAAATTATTTACATAAAGAGTGGGTGTGTAAGGCAGCCGATCATGACAAACACATCCTTTGTGAAAAACCAGCAGCCCTTCATGAGCGGGAAGCGGCTGAAATGATCGAATATTGTAAAGAGAAAAATGTTAAATTTATAGAAGCATTCATGTACCAATTACATCCGCAGCATGAACGAGTTCGAGAAATCATTGCTTCTGGCGAAATCGGTGACGTCAAATTAATGAAATCGAGTCATTCTTTTTATATGAAAGATCGTGTGACGAATATTCGCATGGATAAAGAGATGGGTGGGGGGAGTTTGTATGATATGGGCTGTTATTCGATCCACGCTGCTTGTCATATTTTACAAACGGAACCTATTCGTGCGCATGCATTGGCAGAAATGGACCCTGATACGAATGTGGATGTATCGACCTTTGCTCATTTAAAGATGACAAACGGTGTCAATGTGATGTTTGATTGTAGCTTTGACATGGCAAACCGAAATGAATACGAAATCATTGGTACGAAAGGGACAATCAAAGTTCCTTATGCATTCCGTCCTGACAAGAACGAAGGAGGCATCGGTCTTATCGTTGTCACATGCGATGGCGTTTCACGAGAAGAACGAATTCCTGGCGATCTTTATCGATTAGAAGTTGAACATTTCTCCAACTATATTTTAGAGGATGGGGAACCGTTTAACACAGCAGAAGAAACTATTCGAAATATGCGCGCCATCGATGCTTGCTATGAATCGATTCAAACTGGGCAAGTAATAAACATAAAACAATAGACTTGGAAAGCGGGGTTCTACACAGAGCCCCTATTTCTATTTATCATAGAGAAAAGAAAGGAAGCTGAACATGGATGTTACAAAAGAAGTATTCGGTTATATAGATGATCAACCCGTTACTTTATATACGATTAAAAATGACAATGGATTACAAGTGGAATGCATAAATTACGGTGGGATTATTACAAAGATTTTAACAACTGATCGCGATGGAAACCTTGAAAATATCGTATTAGGCTATGATACGATACAGGAATATGAGAAGAATTCTCCTTATTTTGGCGCCGTCGTCGGCCGGGTTGCAGGGAGAATAAAGGAAGGGAAATTTAGCTTAGAAGGGAATACATATCAAGTCACACAGAACGAAAATCAACATCATTTGCATGGCGGTTATAAAGGCTTTAGTCAAGTTCTTTGGGATACGAACGTGATCGAAAAAGAAAATGAAGTAACGATTGAGTTTAGTTATTTCAGTCCAGACGGGGAAGATGGCTATCCAGGTAACCTCCAGATGAACGTAAAATATACTGTCAACCATGACAACGAACTGATCATCTCTTATTACGGTTTTTGCGACCAAACATCTCTTTTAAATGTAACGAATCATACATACTTCAATTTATCAGGGAATTTGAAGAGAGATGTGTTAGACCATGAATTAACGATCAATAGTGATAAATTTATCGAATTAAACGAGGAATTGCTACCAACAGGAAAGATTGCGGACGCAAGAAATACTGTATTTGACTTTCGAAAAGGGAGAAAAATTCGTGAAGGCGTTCATTCCACCCATCCGCAAAACATATTAGTGAAAAAAGGGTATGACCATCCATTTCTATTGAATGCAAATCATCAGAACGAGATCATATTAGCTGATCAAGATAGTGGTCGTACGCTCATTGTGGAAACAGATGAACCAAGTGTTGTTCTTTATACAGGTAATAAGCTAGAAGGAGAGCTTTCAATTAGGGGCACGAAAGCTCGAAACTATTTAGGCTTATGCTTAGAAACACAAGCACCACCAGACTCCATCCATCAACCCCATTTCCAATCTGCCATTATAAAAAAAGGAAAATCGTATGAAACGAAGACGAAGTATTTATTTACGGTAGAGTAATAGATATAGATAAAAGACCGATCTCATGAACTGTCAGATGTGGACTAAGCTAAATTAAAGAGACAATATAAAACACCTTCGTAACGGTTTAACTGTACATATTACTGCTTGAAACACTATTAATATAAGGCGGAAGTTATAGGTTAGTAATGTATGAAAACCGATTTTGGTCTAACTGCTAGAGATTAGTGTTGAAGTTTTTCTATAATTAATGGGTAAAACCCATTAAACCAAATGAATTTTTTTGTGTATGATTGTACTCTGTTGTTTCTTTTTAGTAGATTTGGACAGTGAAGATTTCGAGAACTATTTCAAGAATTAATTTTTTCCTGAAACACTAGTAATTATGAGATTAATATTTACGCTACTTTTTAAAATAACCAATAATTACCTCGGATTTAATATTGACACAAAATAAAACGTGCAATATCATTAAGTTGTAAAAATACATTTTGTATTTAAAAAGGAGGTCTTTATGAGATATGCACATGAAAAACTAGTTCATCTACGTGGTGTTAAAAGTCGTGAGGAAGTCTCTATAGACATTAGGATGTAATAAAAGTAAAGATATCTAACTACTATGGTGTATCAATAGGTTGACTTTTTATAGTCAATTAAAGCACAAAATGTATTAAGTGGGTGATATGCAGAATATTACCAATCGGACACACTTTCCGAGATATTCTAATTCATCAAATTAATTTTGGATTTATTGAACGCTTTGGAAAAGCTCTGGAACAACGGCTTCGAATCAGTATCAGCTGTTCTTCAGTATTGCTAATGAGATCGAGTGTAGGTCCTGCAATAGCGTCCTAGTGTTAATCCTATTTTTGATATCGCTTTCTTTCCTGGACCCAAAAAAATAGGATGTTGGCCATATTCCAAGCATGCACCATGTTCTTTCAACTATGAGTAATTGGAGGGGAAATTTATCATGACATTGAAAAATATTAAAAAGCTATCTTTCGTTATTATTACTTTGTTAATGCTAATGAGTGGTATGAGTTTTTCGAATCATGCTTCTGCAGCAGCTAATAAACCATTTGGTGTCTTTGGAGAAGGACCCGAACCCGAATCAAATCCTACTCTTCTTAAGTCAAATAGTGAACTTTTAACTTTTAGTGACTTACAAGGGCTTAATTCAAATCCTGTTAGTATAAGAGAGTATTTTAAACAGTATTATGGAGTTTCACCTGATGGGATTGCCATTAATTCGGAAACTTACTATAATGCAGTGAATCCACCTATTACAGAACAATATGGCTATTACGCTTATAAGAATCTCGGTGAAGTTAATTATGATCTCGGTGAAGTTAATGATATTCAAGCTGCCATTGTAGGGTCTAACTATGCTTATAATTATAGTGACGAAGAGGCGACAGTCTCATTAACGGTTAATGGAGGTTGGACCTCTAATACCACTGTATCATCATCGATAACTACTGGTCTCTCATACACATCTACCTTTAAGCTTGACACAGTATTTTCTACGGGTGTTACACTAAACGCATCTGTTACTGCGGGACAATCATATACGGAAGGTATGAGCCAATCTGCAAGTTCTACCGTACAAGTTACAGTTCCTCCACACAGTAAAAAATTAGTAACGATGACTGGTATATTAAAAGAACAAACAATGCATTTCACCGTTCCAATCAACATTACTGGATGGGTAGGAGCGAACTTTCCAAAGAGAGTTGACGGCCATTATTTCTGGTTCCATTCCGTGGATAATGTTCTTGATAAAACAAGTGGAGAAATTAAAGGCTCCGTAAAAAATACGAATGTATTAGACATAAAAACAGAGATTGGAGAAAGTGAACCTATTGACGAGTGATCCGATCAGTAGACAGTAATTAAAAAGCGCTAATATTCAACCTGATTCCTAAATTCATAGGGGTCGGGTTTTCTATTTATCTGGAAACATTGATGGTTATAGAAGTATATTTTTTAACTGTATGTTTAACTTCTTCAGCTAAACGCAAGCCAAAAAAGTTAAAACATTCTGATTTGAAGTGGCAAAAAAAGTCTCGATGAACAAAGATGGCAAAAACTCATTCCAAAGTAGTAGATCATCTTCATACCTCTGTCCAATGTTGTTTTCATACAGATTTAATACAATGAGAACAAGGGGGTAATAAGTATGAATATTTATGAGATTTCAATGAAATCGTATAACTTGAAAAAAATGAAACATTTTTATACGAATATATTACAAATGGAATTAATTGTAGAGGAGGAACATATTTTTTCTGTCATGGCAGGAACGACACGTCTTAATTTCGAAAGAGACTTTCAACAGCCATATTATCATCTTTGCCTCCGTACAAATGAAAGTTATTTTGACAAAATGTATGAAATTCTAAAAGGAATGAATATTTTACTGGAAAATGAAGCAGGGGAAACCTCCTTGTTTTGGAAAGGGAAACAAATGTATTTTACAGATCCAGACGGCAATGTGTTAGAGATACTTGAAAGGGACTATCACTATAAAGGTGCAGTGCCATTTGGTTGGTTTGATATCGGAGAAATAGGTATTCCTTCAAGTTCGGTAAAAGATTTTCGTCATGAATTAGCACCGCTTGTACCGGATCAAATAAAAGAAATAAAAAGTGAGAATTTTGCTTTCTACGGTGATGAACAAGGAGTTTTTGTATTAGTTAGAGAAGGAAGGTGTTGGTATCCCACACAACGGCCAGCTTCCATACACCCATTAAAAATAACGATATCCGGAGAACGTTCTCTTAATTGGAATCATCCTACTCTTCCGTATTCCATAAAGATAAAACCGATATAATATTATCGATATTCTGCGGGACTTAAACAGATGGTTTAGCCCCAGATCCACGTATTATTTTAACAAAATGAGCATAGAGGATCTTTATTTCAATGCATCATCAATCTCTAAGTATTCGGATTACCTAGAGTTATAGAAATAGAGATGAAGTTATTCTTATCTTGATGGCGATTTAGTAGGGTCCCATTTATAATAATGAGTTATTGCCACAAGGAAGAGAAACGAAACAGCATTTTTTACTTTCTATTATTAGTGAAGGACAAACGATAGGATGGTTATGGTATTTTTACAATAATTCAGAGTTACAAAAAGAAGCTTTTATTTATGATTTTTATATATTTGAAGAACACCAAGGAAGAGGGCACGGTAAATCTTCACTAGAGGCATTAGAGAAGTTGGTAAAAGAGAAGGAGATAGAAAAGATTTCACTTCATGTTTTTACACATAATGAACGAGCAATTCACCTATATAAAAAACTGAATTTTGAACCTACGGATATCAATATGTCAAAGAGAATTAAGTAAGCAATATGTTATAAATGTAGAGAAGTTTTGTGTAAAGGGTACAGCAAAACCAAAACTTGTACACTAAGCTGATTTTAATCCTTAAAAAGTCGATATCCTGTATGTACAGAGGACTAGACTTTTTAATTTATCTTGTTAAACTAACACACCCTTTACCTGGATAAGAATATTGTTAATAATCACAAAAACCTTCTAAACTTAGCCTGTTTCTTTAATTCTTCCACGTCTTCTTTCGAAAGCTTTTCTTTCCCAGTCAAGTGATTGATAATTTCTTTATCTGTGAATTCTTTTGTTGATTTATTAACATTTTCTTCGTGCAAATCAGGATCGAATGGACTCCCCCAAGTAAATGCTTTCCCAAAGGACTTGGCAGTATTTTTGATTATATTCGTTTCTTTCTTATCATTATTTTTATTCTCACTCATCAAAAAACCTCCTTAATCATAATACGAAGGATAATAAAAAAAGTTTCAAAATAAAAATATTTCTTACCAAAGCATACAAATTCTTTTACCGCCAATAGAAAAGAGTATCAGCGACTACATGGGGGAGTCCGAAAGAGTACGAACAAAAGCATGTACACGTTGCTTTTGTTTCCAATGGAGGATCTTGATAAAGAGGAGGAGAATTATAGATTATGCAATCAAAGTATTCTTCTCTACTAAGATACTACTTTCATGAGGAATATTAATTCATTGTCGATGAACAACATATAGTTTGACGTGTTCTGGAAGCGTCAGGCTCGTCCATTTAATCGGTTCTCGGTATCCTCATCACTCATTGGTAAGATCACAAAAGAACACCTGTTCTATCAGTTTTGATTCATCATATGTATGAGTTAAATGGAGGTAACTAGAGAAAATTAGAGAATGTCTAGAAATCCATTATTGGTTATTTGTCCTATGTCTGTGTTAACAAGAGTTTAACTGTTAATTACTTTCATTATAAAATATCGACTCACTAGAATGGAAATGATGCTCAGTTAGCAGTTGTGTAATGCAAAATAGAAGTGTAGAGTATTGCAAGAATTTGTACATAGTTCTGTATGAGAATTCATACAAGAAAAAAGGACTTGTCAGCCACCCAATCATGCTGATTTCTAGGCTCAAATGAAAAAAGCTTGTATGAGAACGTTGTTTTTCTCTACAAGCTGACCTAACCAATTATAAATGGTTGAATTTAATTATTGATTAGGTACTCAGGTTAAGTACTCTGTTGAATGCGTTTAAGACTATTTTTCCAATTGTTTTGTATGGCTTGCAATGCGGAATTTAGGTCTTGTTTTTTTATTGTATCTATTATTTGTAAATGTTCATTATAAGTAGCGTACCTCGCATAGTTTTGGCTAAAGTAATGTATTTCAATTCTTTGTATTTTTATTTTTAAGCTTGCAAGTAATTTTGGTAATTCACTATTATTGGAAATTTCAATAATTTTATCATGAAAAGCATTGTCTATTTCAAGTGCTTTAATTTTATCTCCAACCTTCATCGTTTTGTTCAGTTGTTCATTAAGCAATTCAAGTCCTTCAAGGTCTGCTTGAGAAAAACGAGGGAATGCTTGTTCTAGTGCTAGGCTTTCAAGTGACCATACAATTGAGTAGATATTTTTTGCACTTTCTAAATCAATAGGAGCTACCAAGGTCCATCGATTTGCCTTAGTCACGACAAGACCATCATTTTCCAATTGAAGCAAAGCCTCTCTAACAGGTGTACGACTGATCCCCAAAGTATCGGATAAATCTTGATTTCTTAATTTCGCACCTGGTTCGAGTTTACCAATCATGATCCATTTTCGAAGTATATTATAAGCTTCATCTTTCATAAAAGTACGTTTTAATTGGGTTTCTTGGTTAATTGTCAACTTCCTCACCTCTTTATAAGCAATTACTTAACATGTAATATACCACAGTATTACTATTCTATATTCTTCAAAAGGTCAGTAGTTGAAAAATAAATCCATGTTTGTATAATGTAATATATCACATGTTGAGAGGATGGGAAAACTTGTTTAATGATATTAATTGGGTTTCAAATAATTTTAAAGGAAAAGTTAGTACTCAAGGATCTGATAATTTTTCTTCAACAGAATTAAAAAAAACGCTTCAATTTCATTCAAGTATCACTGGATATGAGCCGACACCTCTTCATTCATTAGATGCACTTGCAAAATATTTGGATATAAACAAGGTTTTTGTTAAAGATGAGTCTAAACGTTTTGGTCTTAATGCATTTAAAGGGTTGGGTGCATCATATGCAATTGCCACTTATTTTTCTCAAACGCTTTCAGTTGATTTAAACACAGTTGATTTCAACAAATTGGGCAAACTAGCAAAAACTTTGCCTCAAGTCACTTTTGCTACTGCGACAGACGGTAATCATGGTAAAGGAGTGGCATGGGCAGCTTCACATTTTGGGCAAAAATCAAAAGTTTACATGCCGAAAGGTTCTTCTACAGCAAGATTAAAAGCAATAGAAGCATTAGGAGCAGATGCTTGTATTACAGAATTAAACTATGATGACACTGTTCAATTGGTAGCAGATCTGTCGAGTGAACATGACTGGGTTCTTATTCAAGATACGGCATGGAAAGGCTATGAATCTATTCCACTGTCTATCATGCAAGGATATACTACAATCGTTTCTGAAATACACGAGCAATTGGAGGCAGATACTTTCAATGAAATTACACATGTCATCCTTCAAGCAGGAGTAGGATCTTTTGCTGCTTCAATGGCTGCTTCTATCTATAACTTAATTTCTGGTTCAATGCCAAAAATTTTAGTGGTTGAACCATCAAACGCAAATTGTCTCTACCAATCTTCCAAAAATCCAGAGGGAACACCCCAAAGGGTTTATGGAGACCTTTCGACTATGATGGCTGGGCTTGCTTGTGGTGAGCCAAATCCTTTTGCATGGGAAATTTTAAAATCACTAAGTAATTACTTCTTCTCTTGTAAGGATCAGATAAGTGCCATAGGTATGCGGATTTTGGGTAATCCAATTGATTCAGACGCTAAAATTATTTCTGGGGAGTCTGGATCCGTCCCAATGGGATTGTTGCATGAATTAACAAAAAATAAAAAGCTTCATCAATTAAAAAATGAATTAGAATTAGATCGATCTGCAAAGGTATTAGTAATTAATACCGAAGGGGATACAGATCCAATGAATTATAGAAAAGTAGTTTGGAAATAAATATTATCATTATTCCAAATATATCGACTATAATGTGAAGTGTGATATATTACTTATGTGGATATAAGAGACTTTAATACAGTGATACTCTTTAAAAGAATATCATTTCGAAATTTCTGATTAAATAAAAAAAGGGGGAGATGTTCAGATGAATTCACATTACAATGTATCTCGAGAGGAATTAATAACATTCACTCAAATTATTATTAAAGAGCGCAGCATATCCGGAGAAGAAGGAAGTGTAGCAAAAGTCATCGCCGAAGAAATGAAAAAATTAGGTTTTGAAGTGACAACGGATGCTTTAGGAAATGTCATTGGAGAATTAAATCTTGGCCCAGGACCATGTATTCTAATTGATTCTCATATGGATACTGTAGGTGTAACAGATTCTAGTAAATGGACATACAATCCTGAAGGTGAGATTGTAGATAATAGGCTTTATGGTAGAGGTACTATGGATATGAAAGGTCCTCTTGCAGCTTCAGTCTATGGTGCTGCAGCTTTAAAAGACAAGCTAAAAGGAGGGAGGATTTTGGTATCTGCATCTATAGCTGAAGAACTGGTGGAAGGAGCTGCCACCGTTAAGATAGCTGAAGCAGTTAATCCAGATTATGCTATTATTTGTGAAGCTACAAACTTAAAAATAGCTCGTGGGCAACGTGGAAGAGGAGAAGTGAAAATTGAAATTTTCGGAGTACCTACTCATTCATCACGTCCGGAATTAGGTATAAATGCAGCTGAATTAATGGCTGATGTTTCAACAGCCTTACGGGCGATTGAACCTCCATCTCATGAAGTATTAGGTAAAGGAATTCTAGTGCTTACTGATGTTTTATCGACACCTTACCCAGCAAATTCTGTTGTACCAGACTATTGTATTTCTACCTATGACAGAAGAACTTTACCTGGCGAAACAGCAGAAAGTATATTGAAACCAATTGAGCAAATTGTGGCTCAAACTCTTGAGCCATACAAAGTGGAGTGGAAGGTATCACTTGCTGTTGATGAATTTGACTCTTATACTGGGCAGCGTGTGGAAGCAGAAAATTTTGCAGCCGCGTGGTACTACGAACAAACAGAACCTCTTGTTCAATTCGCTCAATCAGGTCTGAAAAAAATCAATCAATCCAGCGATCTCTCCTATTATGCTTTTTGTACAAATGGAAGTGGTACAGCAGGAGATCTAAAGATTCCTACAATAGGTTATGGTCCTGGTAACGAGGAACTCGCTCACCGTATAGATGAATATATCGATCTCGACGAACTTGAGACTGGAGCACATGGATATGCAGCAATTATTGAAAGTATCGTAACAAAGTATATCTAGTTCCCCATTCCTATTAGCAAAAGCTGGAGCTTTAAAAGGTAAAAAATTTACTGTTGGAGTGACAAAAGAAGATATAGAGAGGGTAGGAGTATTTGAAAAAGAGAATTATTCAAAAGAGTTCGTCGTACAAGATGGAAACATAATTACTGCCAGAGGAAGAGGATTTATTAGGTTTGGTCAGTATTTTGGCAATGCATTAAACCTTAAATTTGATGAAAGGTCGTTTCAAGAATAAATAATGGTAAAAAAGTAAAAGTGTCGCTCCACTACTAGCGGGTGTAAGAGTTGAATAACGATAGTAGAAAAAAGAGCTCGGAGAATTGTCTCCAAGCTCTTTTTCGGTATGAAACTGTACTATGGAAATCCATTATTGATTATTTTTCCTATTAGTCTGTGTTAACAAGAGTTTAATACACTATTCCTTAATTTCCCCATATAAGTCTTTAACTGTTTCTACGAAGATTTTTGTAGCGTGGGATAATTGAGATGTTGTGCAAATTCCTATTGTACGGTAAGGATTTTTCTCCAGTTCAATTGCTTTTATTTTGTGGCGAAACCCTTTAAGTACCAATTTTGGTCGAATATTCACGCCTAAATTGGCTTCGACTAGTGCAAGAATTGATTGATCTTCAGAAACTTCATATCGAACCTTTTGCTGAATGTTGTTATCTTTAAAAAATGCAGAAACCTCGTTATCCCAGCCTTTTTTAGATTTAATTAAAGGAAATTCTTCTAATTGTCTTGCATTTATTTTTTTCTGTGTACTTAGTGGGTTCTCAAGAGAAACAATACAATATAATTTGTCCTTTATTAAGGGGGTAAAGCAAATTCCATTTGTATCAACAAAAGTATTGAAACAACAATCTAATTCGCCCGATATAATTGCCTTTTCTAAGTTCAAATAATCGTCCTCGTAAATTCTTACGGTTATACCTGGATACTTATTATTAAAATGTTTAATAATTGTAGGAACCCAGTTTGCTGTTACACTAGCAAACGAACCTACATTTATAACCCCTGTCTCCAAACCTTTTAAAGCAGAGGCTTCTTGAAATAATGCGTCATTCAGCTTTGTCATTTTCAAAGAATAGTTATATATTTTTTCTCCTTCTCTTGTCAATGTTATACCTGTTCTATTTCGAACCAAGAGTGTTAAACCTAAATCTTCCTCAAGAGTTTTAATTGCGTTGCTAATGCCTGGTTGAGAGAGGTGAAGCTCTGAGGCTGCTTTACTAATATTTTGAAGTTGCACGACTTTATTAAAAATATCATAACGTTGAAGTGTCATGGCATATACCCTTCCATAAAAAAATTCTATACCTAGTATATTTTATTTTTATTTTACTATTAACAATTATCCAAATAAACTAAATGTAAGTCAACAAAATAACTTTTAGGAGGGGTTTTATGAATGTACTAACAGATACTAAAAAATTAAAAAACTTTATTTCTGGTAAATGGATAGGGCCTGAAAAGCAACAATATGAGAATGTTTATAATCCAGCTACAGGAGAAGTAATTGCCAAAGTTCCAATTTCTGAACAAATTGATGTTGATTTTGCTGCCAAGGAAGCGAAAAAGGCATTTAAAGAGTGGAAACGTGTTGCAGTTCCCAAAAGGGCTAGAATTCTTTTTAGTTACCAACAATTATTAATCAAACACTGGAACGAATTAGCGGAAATAATTACGTTGGAAAATGGAAAAACTTTTGCTGATGCCTATGGAGAAGTGCAAAGAGGAATTGAATGTGTTGAGTTTGCGGCAGGAGTTCCAACCTTAATGATGGGAGAACAATTACCTGATATAGCAACTGGGGTGGAATCAGGGATGTTCCGTTACCCAATAGGTGTAGTTGGAGGGATTACGCCATTTAACTTTCCTATGATGGTACCTTGTTGGATGTTTCCATTAGCAATTGCATGTGGGAATACATTTGTATTAAAACCATCGGAACGTGCCCCAATGTTAGCTAATCGATTGGCAGAATTATTTAAAGAAGCTGGTTTACCTGACGGTGTGTTAAATATTGTACACGGGTCTCGGGATGTCGTGAATGGAATATTGGAAAATAAGTTAATTAAAGCAATCTCATTTGTTGGTTCTCAGCCTGTAGCAGAGTACATTTATAAAACGGCAGCAGAAAACGGAAAACGAGTTCAAGCATTAGCCGGAGCCAAAAACCATAGTATCGTTTTAGAGGATGCAGACCTTGAAGTAGCCGTGAAAAATATCTTAGGTGCAGCTTTCGGTTCTGCAGGTCAGCGCTGCATGGCAGCTTCAGTTGTTGTTGCTGTGGGAGATGTTGCGGATTCTCTCGTAAGCCGTTTGAAAAAAGGTGCAGATGAAATTGTGATAGGTGATGGTTCAGATAAAGATGTGTTTTTGGGACCAGTCATTCGCAAGGAGCAAAAAGATCGCACACTGTCCTATATATCCGCAGGAGAGATGGAAGGGGCTCGACTTGTAAGAGATGGAAGAGAGGATATGAAAGATAATGAGGGTTATTTTGTTGGAGCAACCATATTTGATTACGTTGATACAAACATGAAGATTTGGAAAGATGAAATCTTTGCTCCTGTTTTATCAATCGTTCGAATGAAAACGCTTACAGAAGCTATTGAAGTGGCTAACCGTTCTGAATATGCAAATGGAGCATGCCTATATACGAACAGCGCTAAAGATATACGTGAATTTCGTGAAGAAATTGATTCGGGGATGCTTGGAATCAATTTGGGCGTGCCGGCACCAATGGCATTCTTTCCGTTTTCCGGCTATAAAAACTCATTTTATGGGGATCTTCATGTTAACGGTAAAGATGGAGTTAACTTCTTTACGAGAAAAAAAATGGTTACTGCGCGTTATTAAAAATTCTAACTTTTTTAATCATCT
Source organism: Jeotgalibacillus marinus (assembly GCF_040801915.1). NCBI lineage: Bacteria > Bacillati > Bacillota > Bacilli > Caryophanales > Caryophanaceae > Jeotgalibacillus > Jeotgalibacillus marinus. The sequence goes on from NZ_JBFMIA010000005.1 coordinate 27,140, forward strand.
TTTCAAGAGTTCATATTAGAAAAGGGGACTTTCAAATGCTAAAAGGGGTAATTTCGAATACAGAAAATTTAAGATTAAAAGATTCTAAATATGTATGGCATGCGATGAAGGGTGCTGCGCCAGATCCTAGTCTGTTGATAGCAGAATCAGCAGAGGGTGCCTGGGTTACTGATGTTGAAGGAAAGAAATATTTAGACGGTATGTCAGGCTTATGGTGCGTGAATGTCGGATATGGACGAACGGAACTAGCCCAGGCAGCTTATGATCAACTTGACAAACTGCCTTATTTTCCACTTTCCCATAGCCACGGTCCAGCTATCAGATTAGCAGAGAAACTAAATCAGTATCTGGATGATGATTATGTGTTCTTTTTCTCGAACAGTGGGTCAGAAGCAAATGAAACAGCTTTTAAAGTTGCTAGACAGTACTATCAGCAAAAGGGTGAAGCAAATCGTTACAAATTTATTTCACGCTACAGAGCTTACCACGGCAATACAATGGGAGCTTTGGCAGCTACAGGCCAAGCGCAAAGAAAATATAAGTACGAACCTTTAAGCCAAGGTTTTTTACATGTACCCCCTCCAGACTTGTATAGGAACCCTAAAGATGCAGATACGTTAGAAAGTGCGGAGGCAATACATCAACTTATGACATGGGAACTGGGCGAAACGATTGCGGGTGTCATCATGGAGCCAATCATTACGGGAGGTGGAGTATTAATTCCACCGGAGAATTATTTAAAACGGGTTAAGGAAATATGCGATCATCATAGCGCACTTCTTATTGTTGACGAGGTCATTTGCGGTTTTGGACGAACGGGGCAGCCTTTTGGTTTCATGAATTACGGAGTGAAACCGGACATTATAACAATGGCGAAGGGGATCACAAGCGGATATATGCCATTATCGGCGACAGCTGTGCGCAGAGAGATCTATGAAGTATTTATTGGTGAGGAAACAAACGATCGATTTAGACATGTAAATACTTACGGGGGAAGTCCTGCATCTTGTGCAGTTGCTCTAAAAAATATCGATATTATGGAACAAGAAGGGTTATTTGAGCGGTCCAAAGTTTTAGGAGAAAGGTTTCTTCGAGATTTCCAAGTGCTTATGAAGAATAAATATGTTGGAGATGTTCGGGGGAAAGGTCTGTTATTAGGGATTGAATTGGTCAAGAGCAAAGAGACGAAGGAACCCATTGAACTAGAGAAAATTAATGAAGTTGTGAAGGCTTGCAAGGAGAAAGGTTTGCTTATCGGAAAGAATGGTGATACCGTCGCAGGTTATAACAATATTTTACAGATCGCCCCACCTCTCAATATCACAGAGGATGATTATCAATTTATTTTGAATACAGTGAAGGAAAGTCTGCAAGTCATTTAATTGGAGGTGGAATAATGATTAGTACTTCAGAAACGTTTGAAGCGGTCCTTAAAGACAAAAATACAGTTCAAAATATGTACATTAACGGCAAGTGGGTCGAAAGTTCATCTGGGAAAACGAGAGAAATTTTGAATCCTGCCAACAATAGGGTCATTGCAACGGTTACAGAAGGGGGCGGGAATGAAGTCAATCAAGCAGTTCAAGTAGCAAAGGACGCCTTTTACAAGAACGGATGGAAAACAACCTATGCTCGAACAAGAGCGGACCTGCTTTTGAAGGTTTCTAGAAAACTAGAAGAACAGAAAGAAGAGATTGCTAAGCTCGAAACATTGAACAATGGAAAGCTCTACAGTGACTCATTAGTAGATGTGGAGGATGCGATTCACCAATTTCAATATTATGCTGGGCTTGCTATGCAGCCCCATGGTCAAACATATGAAGTGCCTGACGAAATTCAAGCTATGGTTATTCGTGAACCAATAGGTGTTGTTGCTCAAATTGTACCATGGAATTTCCCACTTGTTATGGCGGCGCAAAAAATGTCTGCTGCGTTGGCTGCTGGCTGTACAGTGGTGGTAAAACCATCAACTCAAACACCACTCACATTAATCCGGTTATTTGAAATCATTGATGAAATAGGTTTTCCAAAAGGTGTAGCCAATTTAGTACTCGGCGCTGGATCCATTGTAGGTAACACACTAGTTAAGCATCCCGATGTTGATAAAATTTCTTTTACTGGTGGAACACCTACAGGAAAGCGAATTATGAAAGATGCCGCAGATACAGTAAAAAAAGTTGGCTTAGAGCTAGGAGGAAAATCGCCAAACATTGTGTTTGCCGATGCAGATTTTGAAACAGCAGTTGACTATGCATTGCTTGCTATATTTGCTGGGCAAGGGCAAGTATGTTCAGCTGGTTCTCGTCTTATTATTGAGAAGTCTATTTACGATAAATTTGTCCCAGAACTTGTTTCACGTGCGAAAAACATTCAGGTTGGCCCTGGTTGGAAAGAAACGTCTGAAATGGGGCCGTTGATTTCTAAAGATCACATGGATACTGTGCTGAATTACATCCAAATTGGAAAAGAAGAAGGCGCAAGTCTTTTGTGTGGCGGCTATCGGCTTATTGATGGTGAATTAGCAAATGGAAATTATGTGGCTCCAACCATTTTCACAGATACAACTCTGACTATGAGAATTGTACAAGAGGAGATATTTGGTCCTGTTCTCGTAATACAAGTTTTTGAAACAGAAGATGAAGCCATTGAATTAGCCAATGGAAATGATTTTGGTTTAGCAGCAGCTGTCTTTACAAATGATGGGGCAAAAGCACAGCGTGTTATTCGTGAACTTCAAGCAGGAATTACATGGATTAATACGTATCATCCTACTTTTAATGAAGCTCCATGGAGCGGTTATAAGCAAAGTGGTATTGGCGGCGATCTTGGTACGTACGGCTTTGAAGAATATCTATATAAGAAACAAGTGAACATTGCTTTGAACGTTCAACCATCTGGAGTATACAAAGGATAGCTAAAGATAAAAAAGCTATTCTAGGGAGGTACCTTATTGAACAATTTTGATATTGTCGTCATTGGTGCTGGCATCATTGGCTCAAGTGTTGCTTATTATCTTTCAAAAGAAGGATACAGTGTAGCACTTGTTGAGAAAGGTGATATCGGGAACGGAACTTCAAGCCGTTGTGATGCGGTTGCTCTCATTTGCGATAAAAAGCCTGGAATTGATACGGCCATTGGTTTTAAAAGTATTCAGCTTTATAAAGAGTTGGCAAAGGAATTTTCCTTTGATTTTGAATTCTTTTCAAGAGGCAGCCTTTATGTATGTGAAACAGATCAAGAACTTGAAATAGCCCGGGGTTATGTAGCTCAACAAGTTACGGCTGGATACGACATGCGAATGGTTGACCAGCAAGAGCTGCCAGATATTGAACCTCATTTAGCTCGTGACTTAAAGGGTGGTATATGGACGGAAGTGGATTCAACCATGAACCCTTATCTTGTCTGTTATGCCTTTATCGAAGAAGCTAAGAAATACGGATTAACTCTTTTTACCAACCATGAAGTGAGGGAGATTGTTCAAGCACCGGATGGTCGAGTAGAGTCGGTCAAAACAGATAGAACCACGATCCATACTAAAAGAATTGTGAATTGTGCCGGGGTTTGGGCTAGCAAGATTGGGGAGATGGTAGGGATTGACATTCCCATTCGTCCTCGGAAAGGGCTGATATTAATAACCGAAAAAACAAAAAAAGTAGTAAGTCAGAAAGTCCATGAGTTCGGCTATATGTTGTCAAAGTTCGAAGATATTCAATATAAACGTAATGTAAGTAAATTGGTAGACGATAACAATATTGCATTCACCATAGAACCAACGGAAGCTCATAATTTTTTGGTTGGTGGGCATCGAGCTTTTAAAGGATATGATATTCGTTCAGAAAATGATGTTATGAGGGGCATTGCTGAACGGGCTACGCGCTTTTTGCCAATATTGAAAGATATTAATTGTATTCGAGCTTATGCTGGAATACGGCCATGGGTGGTAGATCATCTTCCGATCGTTTCTGAAGTAGAAGAAGTCCCTGGATTTTTTATTGCGAGCGGTCATGAGGGGGACGGTATTAGTATGGCTCCTATAACAGGAAAAATGGTAACACAGTTAATCTCTAACCAAGAAACAGATTTTAATATAGATCGATTGAATTTTTCTAGGTACAAAAACACCTTATCAGAACAAACTGTTTAAACAAAAAATAAAATTGGAGGAATGAAAATGTATAATCCAGTCGGTATGATTCCAGCAATGCCTACCCCTTTTGACAAGGAAGGAAATGTTGATTTTGAAGCATATAAAAATCTAATTAATCATTTAATTGATGGCGGAATGCACTGTTTACTGGCAGGAGGGAGTACGGGAGAATACTCTCTTATGTCCATGGAAGAAAGAAAAAGCGTGCTAAAAGCAGCCGTTGAATATTCCAATGGGCATACGCCAATTATGGCCGGAACTAGTGCACACCGAACAGAGGATACACTCGAACTGACTAAATATGCGGCGGAAATTGGAGCTGATTGTGCGCTGATCGTAACACCGTACTATATGAAGACTAGTGAAGAAGGTTTAAGAAACTATTACAAAACACTAGCCTCTGAATCTGGAATCGGCATTGTCATCTATCATTACCCTGCGGCTACAAACGTAGAGCTTTCTCCTGAATTAATTGCTGAATTGAGTCAAGTAGAAGGTATTGTTGGAGTAAAAAACACAACAGATCAAGAACATACATGTAAAGTCATTGGGCTGACGAAAGACCAGAAAAATTTCTCTGTTCTCACAGGTTTTGAACACTTAATCCTGCCAACTTTGGCTGTAGGTGGACACGGTGCCACAGGTATTATCCATAATTTGATTCCTAAGGAAATCGTAAAAATGTATAAACTTTTCAAAGAAGAAGGAGATATAGATGGCGCAATTACCTTGAATCAAAGACTTCTTCCTCTCTATGATTATGTGGAAGCTGAGCCTGTTCCTGGTCCTGTAAAAGCAGGTTTAGATTTAATAGGGCTCAATGGCGGAGAAGTTCGCGCCCCATTAGTGCCAGCCTCTGAAGAGCTTACATCTAAAATGAAAGAAACACTTTTACAATTGGGCTATGAAGTAAATCCCGTTTAAAACATGTTTAGGGAAGAATAGCTATAAGAATATTTTTCCCTGTTTCAACAACAAAACCTGGGCGGAGGAATGTCCAATGACGCTGAACACATACAACAATTCACGTAATTATGGATTTATGCAATCAAACTCGGATGCCACCATTGAGATGAAAAAAGGGCAGTATGTGTCAGGGTATTCCATAGGAATCTTATTTTTAGATGAATGCTGGTATCCTATCTTGCCTGGAAACGTGGCAAATTTATCAACATACGACTTTCCGGTGGCTTTAAAAGTTGTACCTAATTGTACACAGGAGCGTATTCACGTGGGAGATCCTACTCTTGCTGAGGATGTGGTAGCTGCTGCTATGCAATTAGAGGCAGAGGGAGCAAGAGCGATTTGTGGTGCATGTGGATTTTTTGGGAATTTTCAAGAAGAGGTGGCTGATGCAGTAAACATTCCTGTTTTCATGTCTAGTGTCATCCAATTGCCTTGGATAAAAACTGGACTAAAAGATGGGCAGCAAGTTGGTATGCTGACAGCTGATAGTAATGGCATTACTTCCTCATTGTATAGAAGCTGCGGTATTCATAAAGAAGACTATGTAGTCGTAAAAAATCTAGGGAATTTGCCAGAGTTCTCAGCCATTACTGAAAGCAGAGGAAGATTTGATAATGGAATTGTTCGTCAGGAAGTTGTCCAAGCGGCGATAGAGTTAGTCAAAGAGAATCCTAAAATCGGCGCAATTTTGTTAGAATGCAGTGATCTTCCCCCTTATGCATGGGAGATACAACAGGCAGTTGGATTGCCAGTATTTGATTTTATTACAATGATTCGTTGGGCTCACATGGCGACTGCACAAAAACCATATATGGGATTCATTTAAACAGGGGGATTAATGACATGGATGAAATGAATACTATAGTATGCAGGTGTGAAGAAGTTACCTTAAAGTTAATTAAAGATACAATATATCGATACAGATGTTCATCTCGAGAAGTGAAATTACGCACACGAGCAGCCATGGGATATTGTGGTGGAAGAACCTGCCGGTGTGTAATTGACCAAATAACAAAAGGAATGAATCAAGAGACTATGAAGAATGACATTCAGCTTAGTTACCGGCCCCCAGTTCGTCCTGTCACATTTGGAGCACTAGGAGGAAGCGTTCATGACAATGAGAGTTGAACATCACCCTGTTCTTGGTTCTTTAGAAAGAAAACAACCCTTTACATTTTATTTTAACGGAGAGGCATATGAAGCCTTTGAAGGAGATTCGATTGCTTCAGCTATGTTAGCTGCTGGAGTACGGACACTCCGTCAACATGAGATGAGTGGAACAAGTAGAGGCATTTATTGCAATATTGGCCATTGCTTTGAGTGCAGAGTACAACTAGAAGATAGCAAAGTTGTCCGAGCTTGTTTGACACTAGTAAAAGAAGGGATGGACATTCATTCTGTAGCTGGATATAAAAAAGGGGGAGAGTAGCATGAGGGATCTGTTGATAGTGGGTGCTGGTCCGGCTGGCTTGAGTGCCGCAATTGAAGCTGCAGAGCAGGGTTTAAATGTTCATGTCATTGATGAATTTCCCCGAGTTGGTGGAAGGCTGCTTGGACAGCTGCATCAAGAGCCTAATGGAGAATGGTGGAACGGAATATCAGAATCAGATAAGTTGTATAGTCGCGCCTTAACAGCAGGTGTTGATATCCAGTGTGAAACATCCGTTTACGATATTGAAAAGAGAGAAGCTGGATGGCATGTTCACACATCAAATGGAATCCTGAAGTCGAAGGCGCTGCTGCTTGCCACTGGTGCCAGTGAGACGCCAATTCCGATAACGGGATGGACGCTTCCTGGAGTTATTTCGATAGGCGCCGCTCAAGTTATGGGAAATGTTTACCGAGTAAAACCTGGTCAATCTTGTGTGATTATTGGTGCAAATGTCTTGTCGATGGCTATTGCAAACGAGCTGAGGCTTTGTGGTGTAGACGTGAAAGAAATCATTATCCCTAAGTCAAGCCTCATATCAAAAGAAGCAGGGCACCCAATAAGTGTATTGAAATCACTTATGAAATTAACTCATCTTGCCCCTAACGCAATGTTAAGACAGTTAGGGAAAGTTGGAAGGTTTTTCCCCCCCGCTCTTGCTGCGAAATGCTACCCCGCTGTTGGTATCAAAATGTTTGGTATCCCTATTAAAGTGAAAACAGCTGCTTTAGAAATACTAGGAGATAAGCAAGTAACTGGAGTGCGAACAACGAAAGTTACTGCGTCTGGCACGCCAATTCCTGGAACTGAAAAAACAGTTGAAGCAGATGTCGTTTGCATTTCAGGCGGGCTGATGCCAATGGCTGAATTAGCATCGATTGTAGGCTGCTCCTTTCAATATGTAACTGAATTGGGTGGACACATACCGGTGCATAGTGAGCAAATGCAAACGAACATTCCTCATCTTTATGTTGCAGGAAACATCACGGGTATAGAGAGTGCTAAAGTAGCGATGGCCCAGGGGAAAGTTGCAGGTCTAACCATTGCAGCTGAAATAAACAATCGTTCTGGTAAGCTGGATGATCTAATTGATCAGGCGATACACTCAGTAAGGAAGACAAGAGCTGAGGCGCTTATTCAATTTCAGCCGAATATCCCTAAGACTCGTGAAGAATTATACAAATACTATGAAAGAAATCAGGCTTAGAGAGAAATTGATGAAAAGAGAGGCTTTAGGAGGGAATACAATTGAAGTTGTTACTTGTAGGAGCAAACGGGACAATTGGTTCAGCTGTTTATAAAGAAATGAATAATGATGTCGAGATTATTACGGCGAGCCGAACGAATTCAGATGTAGAGGTAGACATTACCTCTACAGCAAGTATTTCTAGGATGTTTGAGCAAGTAGGACATGTGGATGCCATTGCAAGCGCAGCAGGCGCTGCACATTTTGGTTATGTTGAAGAGATGACCCCAAAACAAAACCTTATTGCAGTAGACAGCAAGCTGCTTGGGCAGATTAATTTAGTCCTGCTTGGATTGAAGTATATACATAATAATGGCAGTATCACTTTGACAACAGGCATTTTAATGGATGATCCCATTGAAAAAGCAGCTTCTGCAGCTATGGCAAACGGCGGCATTCGTGCTTTTGTTAAATCAGCGGCAATTGAAATGCCTAGAGGTATTCGCATTAACCATGTGAGTCCAGGTATGTTGGAAGATTCTATTGAGAAATATGGTCCATTGTTTCAAGGATTTGAACCTGTTGCTTCGAAGCGGGTAGGTTTAGCGTTTCGAAAAAGTATTTTGGGAGCTCAAACGGGACAAAGCTATAATGTTTACTAATTGAAAAGGGCTTCAATCCTATTGTCATTATCGGAGCATAAAGTCATTTTATGTATATTGGAGAAATCTCGCAAAAATTAGCATCATCAATTTGCCCACTTTTAAGGGTTCGTATGATGAGGTTGATATACGCGCTCAACCTGAGATTACAATTCTATATTGAACCTTCGATAATTTTGTGCTTTTTTCTGAATAAATAGCTAAAAAAGAAATGTAGTGAAAATATATTGGTCATACCATATTGTAATGGATGGACAGTGGACGAAGTGTGGATAGCCATTTTTATAGGATCTAGAAAGCTCTTCTTTTAAAATCAGACGCATTTTTGATTATGGATATTCAATCCAGGAACAACAAGCAAAAAACTAGTATGGGGAGAAAAAATACGTATCTGTTAGGGATGAACAAAGGGGCTAATACAGGATGATACAAAATTTTGTGGATTCGTTAAACAGCTATATATGGAGTTCAGCTTTAGTATTTTTTTTTATTATAATCGGTATATTTCACTCAGTAGCGACACGATTTCTGCAAATTAGGCATTTAAAAGATATGGTAACCCTAACGTTTAAAGGAAGAGATTCAGAAGCTGGATTATCTCCATTTAAAGCGTTATCCATGTCTTTGGGAAGTCGTGTTGGGACGGGAACCATTGCTGGTGTTGCAACAGCTATAGCCTTTGGAGGACCCGGTGCAGTATTTTGGATATGGATTATGGGAATGCTCGGCGCTGTTTCTTCATTTATTGAAACTACACTTTCACAGGTTTATAAAAGTAAGATTAGAGGAGAGTATCGGGGAGGAGCCCCCTTTTATATTGAAAAAGGGCTGAAGATGAGAAAGGTCGCAATTTTATTTGCTGTTGTAACAATCATTGTTATGGCAGTTTTATGGCCAACATTACAGGCAAACACAATTGCCGCTACTGTTCATCAAGCATTTGGCCTCTCTACAGCCATCACAGGTGGGTTATTAGTCATCATTCTAGCAATTATTATTTTTGGTGGGGTGAAAAGATTGGGCAAGGTTGCGGAAACAGTGGTACCTACAATGGCTATTGGTTATGTCCTATTATGTTGTGTAATAGTAGGGTTTAATCTAGAACAATTGCCCAGTGTCATCATGCTAATCTTGAAAAGTGCTTTTGGCATAGATTCGGTGTTTGGAGGTGCTGTGGGGTCTGCTATTAACTGGGGAGTACAGCGTGGCGCTTTTTCACATGCCGCCGGGGTTGGCAGCGAGACTTTTGAAGCTGGAGCTGCTGAAGTATCACATCCGGCAAAACAAGGATTGGTACAGGCCTTTTCCGTTTATCTAACGACTTTAGTTATTTGTTCAGCAACAGCTTTTACGATACTTATAACAGGAATGTATAATGTCTCTCTTGATGGAGGTGGCTTCATTACTTCGAATGCTGCAGCTGGAGAGGATCCTTCTACATATACCCAACTTTCTGTAGAATCAGTCAGTCCTGGTTTTGGTGCACCTTTTTTAGCTATTGCTTTATTCTTCTTTGGTTTTACAACTCTAATGTCATACTATTATAAAGCTGAAACTTGTTTAGCTTTTATTAATGGTAATCGAAATAAATCTTTTAAATTCTTTTTGTATATTTTAAAACTCATTTTGCTCGTTATGGTGTTTGTCGGAAGCGTACAATCTGGAGAAATCGTATGGGCTCTCGGAGATCTTGGAATGGGAAGTATGGCGTGGGTAAATTTAATTGTAATTTTATTAATGACTAAAACGGCTCTAAAAGTATTAAGGGATTATGAGGAGCAAAAAAAACAGCGGAGAGACCCTGTCTTTGATCCCAAAAAACTTGGGATTAAGGGTGCTGATTTTTGGGAGAAAGAGTATCCAATAATGGGAAAAGAGGATGGAAGTAAAGTAAAGGAAGTAATTTAATGTTGAGCGTTGAAAACTGGGAATTTAAATAGATATTGTACCATAATTAAGCCGACAGGTCTTCCAAACCGCGATTTCTTCTTAACACAGTTCTTTCTATTGTTAATGAGGGACAAACGATAGGGTGGCTATGGTATTTTACGATGATTCAAAGTTACAAAAAGAAGCTTATATTTATGATTTTTACATATTTGAAGAACACCAAGGAAGAGGGTAAGATAAATCTCACTAGAGGCGTTAGAAAAGTTGGTAAAAGAGAAGGAATTTGATAAGTTTTCACTTCATGTTTTTGTACACAATGAACGAGCAATTCACCTATATAAAAAACTGAATTTTGAACCTACGGATATCAATATGAAAAAAACATTTAAGTAGTAAAAGAAGGATTCCTGTATAAAGGAGCGTTAATTGAAAAAACCTCTAAAAGGTGGTATTAAGGCGTACTCTGGTGTATCCAAGTACGTTTTTTTAATGGTTTTATTATAAGTCATTCTTTGAGAACATAACCAAAAACGGGGATTAGATTACTTGGAGAACTGTCCCTAAAATGTTTTTTATTTTGCTTAAAAAATGTTTATAAAAGAAGGATAACTACATTTAGTATAGAATTACACTAGTAGTAATAAGAAATAACCAAAAATAACATTTATTACAAAACGATATTACCTATCTTTTACAACCAAAATAGAGCTAATGGAGGATAAGGATGCATTATTTTTTTGAAGTATCGAATATTACCAAAACATTTGGTTCGAAGCGTGCGTTGAAAAATATTTCAATGAATTTAAGAAAAGGGGAATTAATAAGTGTTGTTGGCCATAATGGATCTGGGAAAACAACACTTTTTAAAGTACTATTAGATATTTATCATGCTAACAATGGAACTGTTAAGTTTTATGAAAATAATTTTGATCTAAAAAATGATGTTGGTTATTTACCAGAACAAAGGGGTTTATATAATAAAACAACTATTATTACGCAACTCTTAGCATTTGGTTATTTAAAAGGGAAAAGCAAGAAAGAATTACTACCAAAAATAGACGTTTGGTTATCCTATTTTGGTTTGAATGAACACAAGAATGATATATTAGGAAGTTTATCAAAAGGGAACCAACAGAAAATACAGTTTATCACTTCTATTTTACATGAACCTAAACTATTAATATTGGATGAACCATTTAGCGGATTGGATCCAATTAATGTAGATCTTTTTATAAATGCTATCAAAGACTTGAAAGATAAAGGAGTATCCATTTTATATTCTAGTCACCAATTAAATACCGTTGAAAACCTGTCGGATCGTTTATTAATGATTAATAAAGGGGAAGTTGTTCATTTTGATACCGTTGATCGTATTAAGGATAAGTATACCTACAAATTGAAAATCATAAATGATTCATTAACAGAAGAAATATTGCAATCAGCTGGGGTCATTTATGAGTTAAAGGACAATGTGTATGAAATCGCACTTAAGGACAAACAAGATTCGCAGCAAATAGTTGACTTGTTGCCTAATAAGTTTTCAGAAATGTTTATTATTGAAAAACCTAATTTAGAAAATATTTTTAAAAATGTATTCAGTGAAAAGGGGGAAAGAAATGCACAATAAATATACTGCATACTCTTATGTTTCCATTAAAACACTGTTTCCTGCTAAGTCGTTGTTTTCTGGATTTCTTTTCAATTTAATCATTGCATTAATTGTAACAACACTTTTATTGATTTTTAAACCTGATATTCCCTTTATCGGTAATATAGATACTGGAAGTGACAGCTTGATTTCGTCTTTAAATGTTGTAAAAGGCGTTGCGCTCATTATTGTATTTTTTCTCTTTAGTAATGTAGCAATTATGATGCAAAACGTTTTTGAAGATCGTGATAGTAAGGTCTCCGAGGTTATTAGTACAAGTATTACGGAGAAGCATTATTTATTTGGAAAGTTAGTTACTTCTTTTTATAACATGCTTGTAGTTTTTATTTCCATGGCTCTTGCTATCTTTATTGCAAGTATGGTTTACAGTCTATTTTCAAGCACCTTTAACGTATTTACAGTTGTACTTGCCCCTATATTTTCTTCGTTCACATTAAAGGGGAGTCTATTTTTTGCTGGGTGTGTTCTCATTGTAATGATCATGCTAGCAACTTCTATTTTATTCACACTCAGTCTTGCGATTAAAATAAATAGTTTAGTAGATGCTGCTCCTGTAGCGTTAATTATATTGCTTCCATACATGGTGTTATTCGGCCTGTTTATTTTTTTACCAACAAGTACGGTTGAAACATGGATTTTAATCTCCACAATCGTCATGTTCATTCCAATTTTTTCTCCTTTATTTATATTAATTTATGCCATGTTAAATGGATTTGAACTTTTAACCTATTTGGCCATATTAATATCCGTAATATATGGATTTGTCCTATTTGGTGGAGTATCAAACATTTATAAATATGCCTTTTATACAAGAGAGAAACTTTCTCTTACACAGCTTTTAAAGTTATCTGTTAAAGAGAAAGCGAGATGAGGATTTCTGGCGGAGGGCAAACAAGCAGCAATACCCTCAAGAGTATAAGCAGATAGGGGCATATTGGAGATTGGGTTTATTTAATTGCTTTATCTTTAATAATATTTGACATGACGCATTCGCCTGCAGCAGTAGCCGCTATATATACTGAAGCCTATGACACCTCTATTAACAAACTTCTGGTCTGGGAGTGTTATTGATAGGTTTAACAAGAGAAACATCATGATTACTAATTACTATGGACATAATCAGATTTGGGCTTCTTTAGTCTATTCCTTTGAAAGCGTAAAGTTCAAGGCCTTTAAAAGCGGCATAATCATCGGATGGAGGGGAAGGAGGCGTTCTTTTTTCCTTTCCCGTTAATTCGAATCGTTCCACTCAGCATGAATAACATCAAAAACACCTCCAGATCATGAGAATAGAACCAACTGTTACAACCCCAATATTTGAATAAAACCAATTTTACGTATCATCACTTTTATTAATTGGAATAAAAAGTCCCACAAGACCGGTCAGAGCAAATAACATAAACCCTAGTGAATAAGATGTACTTCCAATAATTCCTCCAGCTATTGATGACCCAACCGATTGACCAACTCCCAATAATAAGAAAGATAAACTCACCCCAATCGAAGGCGTTAACTTAAATATTCGGGAAGACCAAACAATAAATAAACCTGTCATAATTATATAAGAAATCCCGAATAATACTGCAGAAGAGTATACGGTAATCATTGTAGGGATAGTTATAGAATATATAGAGAGAAGCATCATCACAAGAACCAAACGATAAGATAAAGCCAGACCAACTCTATTAATTAATTCCCCTGCAAATCCTCCAAACACTCCTGATGTGCCCATTAAAATCCAGAAAACTACGCTTTCATTCGTGCTCATATCATAGACAACAGTTAAGTAACTTCTCGAAAATGTCCAAAATATAGAGGAACTTATTCCTATGATAAGGGAGACTACCAATAAAAACTTAGCTTTCTTGATAGCTAGCCACCAATGTAGTTTAGTCTGTGTTTTGTGAGTACTAGAACCTTGAGCAGGTATGCTCAAGGTATTCCATACAAGTACAATAAATGCAAGAATCGCGAAGAGAACATACGAAAGCCTCCAGTATTCTGTGAACAGAAGCGCCACAGATCCCGAAAGTATAATTCCAAAACTTGATCCGCTGTTAATCCAGATGTTACCGCGATCTTTATCCTTTTTTTGTAGAGCAGTTGATGCTACTTGACTAAAGGCTGGTGACGCCCAACCGCTGCCTATTCCTGCAATAAATGAACTTAAAGCAAGCAAATAAAACTCCTGAGAAAGTGCTATTCCAACTAATCCAATAATAGCACTTATCCCAGAGAGTTGAATTAATCTTAGCTGACCAAATTTTTGAATCAAAAAGGTAGAAGTAAATAAAGCTAATGTATAGGAAATGTAAGCCGTTGAACCAACTACGCCAGCATTACTTTCCGTAAGCCCTAAGGAAGATGAAATATTAGGTAGGAACAGGCCAAAACTGAAGCGTGCAAATGAATAAGTTACCGCAATCATAGCAATACCAGGAAGTACAATTTTCTTCATCTATTAATCACCTCTTAAAATATATAGAACGTTCATTATATTTATTATGAAAAAAAAGTAAGCCAATCAGCTTACTTTTTATATAAATGCTTTATGCAATACATAAGTTCATGAGCTACATCATCAACATTTATGATTTCTGATAAAGCAGTAGCGCCTTCAAATAGCAAAGCTAATCGAGTAGATTCCCAATAATCAAAATTAAGCTGCTTGAAAAAGAATATCAATGAGTTTTTATGCTTGTTTACATACCTTACAATTTCATTGTTAGAATCAGATGAAAACTCTTCTTTAGCTCTTAAAAACATGCACCCATTAGTCTCATGCATTCGAATCCAATTTAAATGTGCTTGTGCCAATGATAATGCTATTGAATTGCATTTTGGCTTGCTCACCGAGGATTCCAAGTATGAGAAATACTTTTCTTCCCGTCTCTTAAGTACTTGAAGTATTAGGTCTTCTTTGGAATCGAAGTGATTGTATAATGTCATTATAGCAACACCGGCTTCATTTACTATCTGTTTTAATCCGATTGAGTGAAAACCATGTTTGTAAAATAATTCCTCAGCGTGTTCTAGTAAATCTTGTTTTTTTTTACTCACTTAAAATACCTCCTTTATATAGAACGGTCATTATACTTATAACATGGAACGTCTTGAATTACAATGAAATAGAATTACTATACTTCAGATTTTTTTAAAAAAATCTATACTACTCCATATATAAAACCAATACCAACGTTCGTGTAACTGGGCACAGTAAATCATTATATCTGTTAAGCCTACATTATAGTGTCAACTTCCTGCTTGTAGAAACATGTTTGAGGCTCGTTAGTGCAACGGCACCGTATAACAAGTCAAGCTATGATAATGCAAGACAGAAGGGACATTCGGCAAGTTAATTTAAAAGGAAATGTGATAAAGCATAAATCCAGTTATTGAATGGATACAGCATAAGGAAAACCAAGGTCAAGCTTTCTAGAGAAGTGGGGGAAATCGTACAAAATAATCAATCCAATTTGATAGCAGGGCTTATAAAGGTGATAAAAGTGTTCGGTTTGTATTCTTTACTTATTTTGGAGTAATGACAAAGGAATTCACCAAAGGAGATAAAGTATACTAGAGAATTAACAATATACCTCATTTGGAAAATGTATATAAATATGGATCGAAACCTGCGATCTATCGAAAACGGAAAGACAACCTAAATTCGCTGCAAGATTATACGATGTAATTCTAAATGATCTTTATGCAAAATAAAGGTCCTGGAGACATCTAAAAAGGATATAGAGGATCTTCTTTTATTAATTTATTCTAAGTCTTTATTGTTTGAGTATTGACTCATTTGTCTGTAATTTTGTGTCGTTCGTCATAATGGGGAAGCAAACCCGCACTTTCGAGCAAAATTGACAAGTTTACATAATATATATTATAGGAAGTAAACAAAACAAGCGTTAGTATGTATCATATCAAAAGTAAACTTAAAATAGTGAGACGGATGGGGGTTTTTTATTATGCTTCTACAAATAAATCGACTGAGCATATTCTTTATCAGGAGTTATCATCTTTCAAATCCTTTAATTGTCGCCCTACAACTTCTTCAAGTTGATCGCTCTTATTTGATTCCCGCTGCCTTTATGTTTTGCTCCAGCTGTATTCTTTATATCTGTGTATTCAAACACATACGTTTCCTAGTATTTCGTTTTTCGCACCGTCATTGTATTGGCACATTATGAGAGCCTATTATTGAATGAAAAAATAATAGGCTCTCAATATTTTCATTATTTTTAAAAAAGTGATAACACTGTGTTATTAAATCCCGAACTTTTCACAGGCAGCTCATCTCTACTATCGCTGATCATGCATCCGAGCAATTTGGTATCTTCTAAATGCAATGAACGCATTAATCACACAGATAACGCCAAATAAAGACGCCATGGCATAATCGCCTCTAACTATGTTTTGAACCGTCCAAAAACCAGTTATAGATGCAAAAATCACATTGACGGCGATCATTACTGGCTGATACCTCATGTCAGTCCCCCTCTTCTATTTTATATCTATCCTATTAAGTCCATCTTGGTCTAGTTGATCCAAATACTTATCTTCAAGTTCCAGTAATAGAAGTCCAGCCTCATCTGTACTTATTTCTTTTGCGTCTAACATTGCCTCCACTTTATTTCTAGCAAGTGTTGCAGCAAGCTGATCTGGGAATATTTCTTGTTCATATTTAAGCATCGCGGTATCAAATTCATTTTCCATTAATGGAGTTGGAAAATATTGATCTAAATCCTTATCAAATAGAACATAGTCTTCATAGCCAAAGTCTTTTGCTAAAGAAAACAGATACTGCTCCGTTGCAATATACGATTCGTCATTTTCTTCATTTTCATCTTTCATCGAGTGAAGAACTAAATCGCCCAAATAAAATGCTTGTAGTATCTTTTTATATTGCTCTTTTGTTACTTCAATGTTCATTTAGCACCCGCTCCTATAAATTAGTTACTCCTAGCTTGTCGTTAAATAATCTCTTTTTCAATTTTACCCAAAAAAAGGATGGGTACATAACCCATCCTGTTCAATCACTCTTCTGTATTCGTCTCGATCAAATAAGTCCATCCATCTTCTTGACGAATTTTCTTTTCTTTATATAACTTTCCCAATGCTCGTTTAAATGCACCCTTACTCATACCAAACGTTTCCTTGATCAAATCAGGGTCGCTTTTGTCCCAAAATGGCATCTCACCATTATGATCTTGAATATATTGCAACAACACACCCGCATCTCCAACCATTTTGTCTTGTTTTCGAGGTACGAGTGAACCATTTAACGAGCCATCGTCTTTTACACCAATGATTCGAACGGTCAGCTCTTCACCTAAACGAGGTTCACTGTGTCGTTCGCTCTCGTGCACAAAGCATAGGTAGCCTTCTTCTGTTAATAGAAACGTACCCACACGTAATAAGCGGTAAGGACGTGCTTTAAGCTCTTTGTTATGCAGCTCTGGTTCCGCGCGATTTGACAGGACTTGAACCACTTCTTCTGTAGCAAGTCTTGCAAACATATTGCCACTGCGATCTGTTCTAAGTGTTACATACAAATAATCTCCTGCTTTTGGCCATACATGTCGGGCGGCAGGTAAATCCATTGAGACAACGGTAACTTCACGTGAAATACCAATATCAAGCGCTGCACCGTCCCGCTCATTAATTTTAATCACTTTTGCCCAGCCATATGTACCTTTACGAATTTCTGGAATGTTCATGGATGCCACAACGCGTCCACGACGATCAGCATAAAGGAAAAACTCGCGGCTTTCACCAATAGTTAGTTCTTCTGTTATCTCTGATTCATTTAATGGGAATTCTTCGGATCCTCTAATTAAATAATAGCCAAATGGCGCTTCTCTATCGACCGTTAAACGCTGAACGGTCCCTGTGATTGATTCTTCTTGTTGGTACATATAAAATCCTCCTGTTACGTTCTCATATTAAAATAAAATAAAAGTGTATCATCAACCAGTTCCCCGAGGTGATATGTCAACCACTAGGACGCCTTCTATAAGAGGTTGACTTATCACAAGCCGCTTCCACTTTTGATTGTCAATTTGTTAAATCTACCATGAAATGTTTGAAAAGTACATGTATATTCAGCTTTATGCAATGAGTAAAGCCTTTATTTTTTCTTCACTTTCACCGTAAATGTAACCACTTTTGATTGCTCGGGCGCTAACGTTGTATGAAGCTGCAGCTCACTTGCTGATTGATATAAAATATCTTCGGAAGCTTCAATCAATTCCCACGTCTTATAGTAGAATGGATGAATGATCACCATTTCAGCTTCTTGATCTTTGCCATTGCGTAATCGATACTCGTGCTCTTCAATCGTATCTTCACCACTTTTATATCTTCTTATAAGAGCATATTCACTGTCGATATCAACAGCACGACCAAACTGTGATTCAATTTCTTTATTTTTTGGGCTATACGAAATGCGGTCTTCTCCAGCAAAAAGAACTTGATCGTTACGTTCATAGTAAAAAGTCATAATCCCTTTTGCGAGTGGCATGTCACTATCATGTTTCCACGCAATGGTTGATATAGGATGTTCATGCCCAGGTATTGCGACATAATATAGACGATAAGGGAGTATCGAATCAATAAAAGGAATGACTGTTGATTGTTGATCGTGTAAATCCACTCGAAACGGAATAGTGAACAAATGTAATTCTCCTTCCCCTTCCTCCGTTACGATAGACTCTGAGCTATCCATCAACATCATCGATTTATTTTGTTGGATATAAGTAGGTTCTTCTTGGCGGATGCGTTTCGTTTCACCTGCCATGGTTTGAAGAGAAACGTTAATAAAAGATGAACCTGTATTATTTTTCACCTCAATAAAACCATTCACTTTCATTTTATCTTTTCCCAGTAAAACCAGATAATGCGCTTGCCACGACAACTCATTCGTTAAATACGTCATCGTAAAAGCGTTTGGCCAAACGTTCTCATCTACTCGAAATAGAAATGTGTGTAAGTTACTGACAGTTGGAGGGATCGATAAAATGGCAACTTCGCCATCTGGGTTCAATAAAATCTCTTTTGTTCGTATATTTTTCAACACTAAATCTGGCACAGATGCAATCAACCGATGACGTTCCTTTGGAGTGCCTTCAGCACCAAAAAGAATAATTTCTCCTGTTAAAGCTTGAAGGATCGTCAATTGACTTACTCCAGACGCGCGTTGAATCGACCATTCTTCTACAGCGATTTCGTTAAGTATCAAGCTATTTAAATCAATTGTTTGTGGTAAGTCTTGGATGCGAATCCATTGGGATGAATCAGTGGGTAGCTTACGCTTTTCAGTAACTAAAGCAAAATTTCCTTCGTATACGACAAGCTTAAGATCTTCACGATGACTTTCATTCGATTGAAACGTCATCAAACCCCTCCCTTAGAGATCTTTTTTTAAAAGTCTTCTAAATGTTTGTTTTTATATTGTCGTACTTTTTGGTACAATGTTGAAGATCCATTTAGCGCTATAAATATACATAGAAATGAGGGATTATGGATGGAGTTTCCACTTGCGCAGCGAATGGCAGGCTTTAAGACATTGATTTTCAGTGAATTATCTGCATATAAACAACAAAAGATTGGTGAAGGCGCCGCCATGATCGATCTCAGCATCGGTAGTCCGGACTTAGCACCTCCTGCATTTATTAGAGAGACGATATCTACATTGTCCTTAGACGACGATCAATATGGCTATACACTTACAGGTATCAAAGAATTTAATGAAGCTGTTTCAACCTATTACAAAAACGAACATCGCGTAACATTAAACCCTACAAATCAAGTTATGCTATCAATGGGTTCACAAGACGCACTTGTACATTTACCAATGGTGTTTGCGAACCCTGGTGATTATATATTAGTACCTGATCCTGGCTACACAGCTTATGAGACAGGGATTGCAATGGCAGAAGCAGAGCCCTATTATATGCCCCTAAAAGCAGACAATGGCTTTTTACCAGATCTTTCGGCCATTCCAGAAGAAGTCGCAGATCAAACAGCTTTGATGATTTTAAACTTCCCAGGTAATCCCGTTCCTGTCCAAGCAACAGAATCTTTCTATAGAGAAGCGATTGCTTTTGCAAAAAAACATCATATTTTACTTGTCCATGACTTTGCATATGGTGAGCTTTATTATGACGGAAAAAAACCAAAGAGTTTCTTATCGATCCCTGGAGCAATTGACGTTGGTGTTGAGACCAATTCACTCTCAAAAAGCTTTAACATGGCTGGTTGTCGAATAGGTTACATAGCTGGCAATCATCAAGTCATTGATGCGGTTAATCAAATGAAATCAAATTTAGATTATGGTGTATTTAGGCCAATTCAAGTAGCTGCCGCAAAAGCACTGACTGAAGGAGATTGGTATGGTGTGGAGGCGCGTGCTATTTATCAA
Source organism: Jeotgalibacillus marinus (assembly GCF_040801915.1). Classification (NCBI taxonomy): domain Bacteria; kingdom Bacillati; phylum Bacillota; class Bacilli; order Caryophanales; family Caryophanaceae; genus Jeotgalibacillus; species Jeotgalibacillus marinus. Next base: position 47,514 of record NZ_JBFMIA010000005.1, read on the forward strand.
GAGCGTCGTGATCATCTTATCGAGAGTACAAAAACGATTGGCTGGGACATACCATCTCCAGAAGGAGGAATGTTCGTGTGGGCGCCTATTCCTGAAGGGATCACATCAATGGAGTTTAGTCGTAAGTTGATGGATGAAGCGCATGTTGTTGTGACACCAGGTCATGCGTTTGGTCCAAGTGGTGAAGGCTATGTGCGAATTGCACTTGTACAGGATAAAGAATTGCTCATCGAAGCAGCAAAACGAATTGGAAAACTTTCACTGTTCAAGCCACTGGCAACCACATAATCTTTTAAATAAGGGAAAACGCAAACAAGCGTTTTCCCTTTTAAAATACTGATTTTAAAATGTTCTCGATAATTCGTTTTTGTTCTTCAAACAACGGTAAAAATTGCTTCTTCATGAGACCAAATTCTTCTCTACCTTGATCAGATAAGCGATACCAATAGACTTTTTGACGTTTTTTTTCATAAGACTTGTAGTCATCAGTACGGTTTAATAGACCTTCTTCTGTCATACCATGCAAAGCATCAAGGAGTGTACTTGGCGCCGGCTCCCAATTTCCCCCTACTTTTCGAAACTCTCCTTTGAAATGTTCACTAATCATGCCTGAATGTTGGAGCGATAACAAATGTAAAATATAAAATTTCGTAAATTGAGACGCACTCATATTTAACGCAAATTTCTTCGGATTATTTTTACTCATCTGCTCTCCCCCGTCTCCAAAAGATAGATTCTTTTGTTAATTTTACCACAGAAGATTTTTCAAATCTATATAAAACGATCATATGTTCCTCATTAATAAAGACAGCATTTTTCTTGAATGAAAAAACTAACGCAATTATCAATCTATTCTGTATAATATGTAGTGAGTCTAAATATACGTAGGAAGGAATGATTTTTTTTGAGCACTACGAACGTACATGCATCTAGACGATTGTCACGAAGTGAAGTACCTGAGGATCAAACATGGGATTTGACCGATTTATATCCGTCAAAGGAAGCATGGGAAGAAGCCTTGCACTCACTTTCCCCGCAAGCAGACAAGCTAGTTAACTATAAAGGAACGCTTCATAAAGACAAAGATCAAGTCGCATCCTGCCTTCAGGCTTATGAAGAATTGGTTATTCAACTTGGCCGTGTTTCTACGTATTCAAACCTAAAATTTGCTTGTGAAGGAACTGATACTGAAAACCAAGCAAATGCTTCTCGTGTTGGAGCGATTCTTGCAGCGATTAGTGGCAAACTATCATTTATTTCTACAGAGCTTTCTTTATATACAGAAGATGAGTTAAAAACATTGGTCCAAGATGATGGCCCTATCCAAGCATTTCGCACCATGATCGAAGAACTGATTGAGTGGCAGCCGTTTATGCTTTCCCCTGAAACAGAAGAAGCCTTAGCAGCACTTGGACAAGTACTTGGTAGTCCGCATAACATTTATGAGCGTAGTAAAATGTCTGACATGACGTTTGCAGACATCGAGCTTTCTAACGGTGAAACATTACCAAACTCATTTGCTCTATTTGAAGACCGCTATGAGTTTGCAAAAGATACAGAAACACGAAGAAAAGCGTATGAATCGTTTTCTAAAACATTAAAACGCTATGAAAATACATTTGCCGCTACGTATGAAACAGAGATTACAAAACAAGTAACTCTTGCTAAATTACGTGGATTTGATTCTGTTACTGATATGTTATTGCATCCACAACAAGTAACGCGTGACATGTACAACAATCAACTTGACATCATCCAGAAGGAACTTGCTCCACACATGAGAAAGCTTGCAAAATTGCGTAAAAAAGTGCTCGGTTTAGATAAAATGACATTTGCCGACCTAAAAGCACCGCTTGATCCAGATTTCAACCCACCTACCTCTTACGAAAGTGCAGGCGATGTGATTTTGGAATCCTTGCAAGTGATGGGTCCGGAATATCTTGAGATGATAAAAAAAGGATTAAATAATCGTTGGGTTGACCTGTCAGATAACATTGGAAAATCAACGGGTGCCTTTTGCTCAAGTCCTTATAATGTTCACCCGTATATTCTAATGACATGGACGGATACGATGCGTGGTGCATTCGTTCTCACGCATGAATTCGGACATGCAGGTCACTTTTATTTAGCGGGGAAAAATCAAAGCCAAACGAACACCCGCCCATCTCGTTACTTTGTGGAAGCTCCTTCAACGATGAACGAATTACTACTTGGTCGTCATTTACTAAAAACAACAACTGATCCACGGATGAAACGTTGGGTGATTCTTCAATTCTTAGGTACGTACTATCATAACTTTGTCACCCATTTACTTGAGGGTGAATTGCAACGTCGTGTGTACCAGCTTGCAGATGACGGCAAAGCAATCAATGCTGCGGTTCTTTCTGAACAAAAGCATGAACTGTTAAGCGCGTTCTGGGGCGATTCAGTCGAAATAGATGAGCATGCATCACTTACATGGATGAGGCAGCCACACTATTACATGGAGCTTTATCCATACACCTATAGTGCTGGATTAACAGCTTCAACAGCCGTTTCTCAATTGATTGAAGAGGAAGGCCAGCCTGCTGTAGATCGCTGGTTAGAAGTATTAAAAGCAGGTGGTACGAAATCACCACTTGAACTACTGAAACATGCGGGTGTAGACATGTCGACATCTGACCCAATCAAAAAAGCAGTAGCATTTGTCGGCGAATTGGTTGATGAGCTAGAAAAAAGCTACGAATAATGAAAGGATGGATTCAGCGCAATGCTGAATCCATCCTTTCATCGATTAATACCCTTTTAATTTTTCATACCATTGTTTCGCCGCTTGTGCTTCATCTTGTGTAAGCTGATGACCTTGACTATGCCAATATACATCTATGCTTGCTCCTGCCTCTTTTAAGAGCTTTTCTAAATCATTCGTTTCTTGCGGTGGACAAATGGGATCATTGTCACCAGCTGTAATCAGCACAGGTACATTGGAAACATCAGGAAGCTCCTTATTACGAATCGGCACCATTGGATGATGCAAAATCGCAGCCTTTAAAACATTGCTGTAATGGAACAACAAGCTTCCTGCAATGTTCGCTCCATTTGAATAGCCGATAGCAATCACGTTCTCGCGGTCAAAGCCATAATCCTTAGCTGCTTTATCGATGAAGTTATGCAATTCTTCAGTGCGGAACTTTAAGTCCTCAAGATCAAATACCCCTTCTGCTAAACGTTTGAAAAAGCGTGGCATACCATTTTCGGATACATTCCCCCGAACGCTTAACACGCTCGCTTCTTGATCAATTATGTCAGCAAGTGGCAACAAGTCTTGTTCTGTACCGCCTGTGCCATGTAGTAAAAGAAACGTTGGTTTTGATTTTAATCCTTCTTTGAAAATATGTTTCATCCTTCACCCTTCCCTTCTACATATGGTCTATCTTGATTGTAACCAACGCCCTACATTATTTCAAATTTAAAATATATCAATTCAAGATAAATTGATTCCTACATTATTTCATCTAAAAACAAGCGAACATGTATATTTAATGTTATAATGCATTGATTAGTACGTGTATGGAGGGAAATTATTATGATTCAAGTAACAGATGTCAGCTTACGATTTGGTGATCGCAAGCTGTTTGAAGATGTCAATATTAAGTTTAACCCTGGGAATTGTTACGGTTTAATCGGCGCAAATGGAGCAGGTAAATCAACATTCATCAAAATTCTTTCTGGTGAAATTGAAGCTCAAACTGGGAACGTATCAATGGGCGCAAATGAGCGTCTTGCTATCCTAAAACAAAACCACTTTGAATATGAAGAACACGAAGTGATGAGTGTTGTGATGATGGGTCACAATCGTTTATTTGAAGTCATGCAAGAGAAAAATGCAATCTACATGAAAGAAGACTTTTCTGATGAAGACGGCATTAAAGCAGCTGAACTTGAAGGTGAATTTGCTGAAATGAACGGTTGGGAAGCTGAGTCAGAAGCGGCTATCCTTCTTCAAGGCCTAGGCATTAAGGAATCGATGTTCACGAAAAAAATGGCTGAACTCACTGGCTCTGAAAAGGTAAAAGTACTTTTAGCACAAGCTTTGTTTGGTAAACCAGACGTTCTTTTACTAGATGAGCCGACAAACGGTCTCGACATCCAAGCAATTCAATGGCTTGAGGACTTCTTGATCAACTTTGAAAATACCGTTATCGTGGTATCTCATGACCGTCATTTCTTAAATACGGTTTGTACCCATATTGCCGACCTTGATTTCAGCAAAATTCAGATCTACGTAGGAAACTATGATTTCTGGTATGAATCAAGTCAACTTGCTCAAAAAATGATGCAGGATCAAAACAAGAAAAAAGAAGAAAAAATCAAAGAGCTTCAAGCCTTTGTTGCGCGCTTTAGTGCAAATGCATCGAAATCAAAGCAAGCAACTTCTCGTAAAAAATCACTCGAAAAAATTTCTTTGGATGATATTAAACCATCATCGCGCAAATATCCTTTTGTTAACTTTGAAAGCGAACGTGAAATTGGTAACGATGTTCTTCAAGTCAAAGATCTTTGCAAAACGGTTGACGGTGTCAAAATACTTGATAACGTAAGCTTTACAATGAACAAAGAAGACAAAATTGCACTTGTTGGTACAGATGAAATCGCAAAAACTACATTGATGAAAATCCTTATGGGCGAAACCGAAGCAGATAGCGGCTCATTTAAATGGGGCGTCACAACGTCTCAAGCTTACTTCCCTCATGACAACAATGAATATTTCAATGGGAATGAAGTGGATCTAGTTGATTGGTTACGTCAATATTCTCCACAAGATCAAAGTGAGACATTCCTGCGTGGATTCCTTGGTCGTATGTTGTTCTCAGGTGAAGAAGTTCGTAAAAAACCTGCCGTCTTGTCTGGGGGAGAAAAAGTTCGTTGTATGCTTTCACGCATGATGTTGAAGCAAGCAAATGTTCTTTTACTTGATGAACCAACAAATCACTTAGATCTTGAGTCGATCACTGCGTTAAACAATGGCTTAACAAACTCTAAAGGTGCAATGATCTTCACTTCACATGACCACCAGTTTGTTCAAACTATTGCCAACCGCATTATCGACATCAATGACGGTAAAATTACCGACAAACAGTTGTCATACGATGAATTCCTAGAGTGGAATAAATCCAAAGTATCATCTTAAAAATAAGAAGGGCCTTGCTACTTGCAAGGTCTTTTCCTATTTTCTACATGTACTTATTATCTTTGTTAGAACAAAACGATTACTTTTTCAGTTAAAGCAGCCACTTGATTGATGACAGCTAGTCCACATTCATCCTTTTCCTGGGTGACCTTGACGTTAACAAACTCTCATTAATAAAATGATGCTGAACCTTTTACTTTGAATCGATGGAGCTTTTTTAAAAGAAATATCAGTCAACATACGATTAGATAGTATGTTTTTGTCTCATACTATGACGATCTAGTGAACTAGCTTCTATTTACGCTTGAACTTCTGTTAAAATGATTATTAATTGTATTTTGTTCTATAAACGCAGGAGGAGAACGTATGATAAAAACACCTATTGGACGGTTACGAATCATGGGATACTTTGAAGGGTTTTCTCTTATCGTATTACTCGCTGTTGCTATGCCATTAAAATATTTATTTGATCTTCCAGAGGCTGTCACCCTCGTTGGATCGATTCACGGCTTTTTATTTGTCACTTATTGTTTGGTGATTGCATATGCGACCTTTGTTACACGCTGGAAATGGTATTGGCCACTCCTGTCTCTTATCGTAGCATTCATCCCATTTGGAAATCTTGCACTTGATTTTAAATTAAAGAAATTTGAAGAACAACAAGCATCATAAGAAGTCCATCGCCGGTATTAGGCGATGGACTTTTTATGATCATCCTCAAAAGCATGAGAAAAGCACCTAAACTTCCAGCGTTTTTGAAATTAAAACCAAAAAGGACCAGGACCTTTGTTCTCTTCTTCAGAGGGTTTTACTTCTTCAGAGGGCTTTACTTCCTCTTCAACTTGTTTCTGGTTGTTAAAATTCCAAAAAGAATCAAACGGATGAATTCTTTCTTGCGTCTCTTCTACTGCCTCTACCTCTACCTCCACCTCTTTCTCTACTACCTTTTTCTTTGGTTGATTGGACATGCTCTTCACCCCTTTTGACGTATTGTATTCAATACAAATTGTCGGTGTATGGGCGTATAACCAAAAAAGAATTCTGTGTACGCCAAAGGGACTTGACGAAATTTTTCGGGTATTCACTTTACAAATATGAAAAAAGCCATTCTCAATTATGAGAATGGCTTTTTTATATTATCAATTATAATTTTACAACGTTAGCTGCTTGTGGTCCACGGTTACCTTCAACCACTTCGAACTCAACTTGTTGACCTTCGTCAAGGGATTTGAATCCATCTCCAGAGATTGCTGAGAAGTGTACGAATACGTCGTTTTCTCCTTCAACTTCGATGAAGCCGAAACCTTTTTCTGCGTTGAACCATTTTACTGTACCAGTTTTCATAATGAAAAACCTCCAAAATATTAATGACAATATGCAAATATAACCATAGTAAATTCACATATTACAAAAAGCACCGTGCATTCCGATCACTCTTTGTAATATGTGAATCTAAACTTGCAGGTAATTTGCTATTGAATTGTTTAATCATATTATACATCGTTCAATGGAAATGTCAAACGAAACTTGGAAGGTTTTTTGTATTTTTGACTTTCTACCCTCTTCATATAAATTTCAATCACTCGTCATACGAGGCAACCTACATTTAGTTTCATTTAATGGATAGAAATAATAGCGATTGGTTGCGATTTGATGTATGATAGTACCAATCTATGGATTTTATTAGTGGAGGGATATGGTTGAACGAGCTAGCAAAATCAAAATGGTTTCGAATTGGATTCGCAATCATTACTATTTTATTGATCATTTATTTAGTAAACTTAGTCGGATTTATTTTTACACCCATCACAATTATTGTCACAACACTATTTGCACCAATTGCTATTGCAGGTGTTCTTTATTACTTATTACGTCCTGTTCTAACAATTTTTGCAAAATACGTCCCGCGTGCGCTCGCGATTTTAATTATCTATTTGTTAGGAATTGGATTAATCGTTGGTCTTGTTTTCATCGTTGGTCCTCCCCTATCTGAACAGTTCAATTCTTTGATCAATAATATGCCAGGTATTTTCGATGAATTAAGTAGTATGGTAACAAACTTGCAGCAATCTGATTGGTTTAAAAGTGTTCAGCAAAGCCAAGATTTCTCTTATAAAGATATTGCTGAGCGTTTGACTGATTTTTTACAAGGAGCCGTTGATTCCATCGGTTCAAACGTTGTATCACTTATTAGTCTCTTAACGAATATTGCGATTGTAATTGTGACGATCCCATTTGTTTTGTTTTATATGTTAAAAGATGGTCATAAGCTTCCAGATGTTTTTTTAAGATTCACCCCTGAAGAATTTCGTCCTGAAAGTAAAAAAGTATTACAAGATATGGACACTGCACTTAGCTCATATATTCAGGGACAAATTATTGTTAGTTTCTGTGTCGGTGTTCTGTTGTATATTGGGTACATAATTATTGGTCTTGAATATACGATTGTCCTAGCAATTGTAGCAATGTTAACAAACGTCATCCCGTTTATTGGACCTTTTATCGGCACAATTCCTGCAATTATCGTAGGATTTATTGATTCTCCTATAACTGCATTACTCGTAATTGCAGTCGTCATTGCCGTCCAACAATTTGAAAGTAACTTCATCTCACCACAAGTCATGGGTAAAAAGCTTGCCGTTCACCCACTTACGATCATTTTTTTATTACTGGTTGCGGCAAGCTTTGCTGGGGTACTTGGCTTACTTATGGCCGTCCCAACATACGCTGTCGGCAAAGCCATCGTAGTCAACGCCTACAGATTTATCACCATTCGGAATAGATATAACGATAAAAAAATTTGAAGAATCTTTTGGTATAACAAAAATCACCAAAAGAAAAAGACTGAAGACTGGAGCGGGATTATCACTCTACTCTTCAGTCTTTTTCTTTTGCTCATCAATCAACTGTTCAAAGAACTTTTTCTCATCATTGGTCATGTGCTCATTCGTAAAAGGTGCTTCATCTTTCATCATTAAAATCCCGTGATAAAGTTGCAAATCTTCATCACATGAATCGCAAAATAAAAGCTCTCCTTCACACCAAAAAGCAATTTGTGTCCCTCTTTTTACGCGGACATTAGGATATTTAGTAACCATCTCTTCTATTATCACTCGATAAAAATCAAAAGCGGCTTCTTTTTCATTAAATGTCCATTCGTTTACAGTGTCATCGCGCCAACCATCTAAAAACCACCATGGTTCCGCATCACTTTTTAATTGAATAATTCTCCACACACCAAGGACCACCTTTCACACCAGTGCTATCCTTATCTACATAAGGTTATTGTATTTCATTGTAATACTATCATATCTAATAAAACTCTGTCTCGTTGTGAACTTTACCTCTATCTTACCTATAGTTTACTGTTTAATCTTGTCAACAATTTGTCAACGACTCGCCAGTAAGTTAAAGACACCAACAATTTTACCGTGGGGCACAATATGAACTCCAAGATGTTACTCACTCGAATGGGTTTTTTTGTATAGATGCACATTTACTTATCAATATAAAAAAACACCTGTACTAAAAATCGTACGGGCGATACTATTTCTGAGATCTCCAGATCATCTCGTTTACTCTCTACATCTCACAAGACCCAAGCAATCTATGAGCGAGGTAAGCCATACGCTCATCAAAACCAAATGTGAATTCATTTTCGTACTTCTCCACAATTAAACAGTCTCCAAAGTCTTTGATTAAATTTCTAACTCGCTCATTAAAGCATGAGTATTACCTTCTGTGTCTTAAAAAAATGTCATTCAAGTTTCTGTTTGTCCCATTTTTGCTACAATATGTGGTTCATTGATAAAGGAAACTCCTTTTCTTATTACTGGATTTTTTTGTCTATATTTAGAATGTAAGTAATACCCAACAATTACCTCCTGTCATTTTTTATATTTTTGAACACTACTATGTCGAAATGTAGTAAACTGGTAAAGTTCCAAATTAGAAACAGGAGGCAACACATATGAAGAAAGAAAAAGTAAAAAAGCCATTTTATAAGAAATGGTGGGTTTGGCTACTTGCAGTTATTATTATTGCGACTGTAGCATCTGGCGGTGACGATGAAGACAAAGCTGGTGGTGAGGAGCCTGCTGAAGATGTAGCAGGAGATAATAAAGAAGAATCCGGTGACGACACAATTGGAATTGGTACACCTTTAGATGTGAAAGGTGTAGTGTTCACTATAAATGAAGTAACTACCTCATCAAATATTGGTGGAGATTTCGGACAAGACGCAAAAGGTGAATTTTTAATTATAGATGTTACTGTAGAGAACGACAAAGATGAAGCGATTACCGTTGATTCGTCATTCTTCAAATTACAAGTAGACGGAGTAGAATATGATGCAGATGGAACGGCTGCGATCTACGCTAATGAAAATGCTCAATTTTTCCTAGAAAGTGTTAACCCTGGTTTATCTTTAACAGGAAAAGTACCTTTTGATGCACCAGAAGGACTAGATATTTCTAGTGCACAAATACAAGTTCAAACTGGATTCTTCGGAACAGAAACAGGTTTGATTAATTTACAATAGTATCAACGCCCCTTTCGAGGGGCTTTTATTTTATCCAAAAGAAGAACATATTCGTCGAAATATAGTAGAATGAAAACAAATTATTTTAAATTATTTTACAGCGCTTTTCCTCTCTCTAGGGGTTTTATTCACATAACAAAACCGAACGGATACTCTGAGAAACCCAAAGGCTTTTTCATGAATATCCTCTTTAAACAATTTCCTATACGACAAAAAAACTGGCCACTCCAACTCCAATTCCAGCCATACCTATACTTGTAATCAATGTGAGAAAAGTATAGGCAATTCCTTTTGCGAACTTTCCATCTTCTATCAACTTGAAACCCTCTATTTGAAGCGAAGAAAAAGTCGTGAATGCCCCTAAGAAACCTGTTAATAGTAACAACTGAACCTGTTCATGTAAAGACAAACGGATTAAAAATCCACCAATCAAGGATCCTACAATATTTACAAATGCTGTACCCCAAAAAGATGATAACCCTTTAGCCAGTAGCCACCTTGTGACTGCACCGGTTGCTCCCCCAACCATCACATAAATCATGCCACTCCCTCCTCCTTGCTAAATGAACGAGCAAAATAGGCGCCAAGAAACGCACACAGAACGCCCCCAACAACTGTCACAACAAGATAAATTGAAGCGTATAACACGTTCACTCCAAACAAGCCGATCGTTTCAACGCTAAAAGCTGACACTGACGTGAAACTGCCTAAGATTCCAGTTCCTAAAAACAACTTCATCCGGCGATACTTATGTATAAATAGAAAAGTAATAAACGACAAAACAAATGTTCCTACTAAATTCGCTAGAAGAGTACTAATTGGAAATGGGTGAGTGATTGGAACAAAAATAAATAACCACGCACGTAAGAAAGCACCGATCGCTCCCCCAAAACCTACCAATATTAAATTCATTTTTCTCCCTCCGCTTGTCTCTTACATTAAATAACCATAAAGAAAAATGCAGTGATTGTCCACTGCATTTCGTCTTACTTATTCTTTAATGATAATTGTACAACGTTGGGTAGGTCCTCTTTTAAAATCATTGGCTCAATCAACCTTTGAACTAAAGAATAGTGTTGAGATTCACGATCCAACTGATATAAAATCCGTTTTCCTTGTCGCTCTTCTGTAACCAAATTCGCGTCCTTTAATTTTTTAATATGCTGACTTACAAGAGGTTGACTTATATTGAAGAATTCAACAAATTCTGATACAGTCCACTCGTCCTCAGACAATTTTTTTGCCATGACTAATCGAGTTTTATCTCCAAACAACCGATAAATTTCTGCTAACTCATCAATGAAATAGTAGTATTGGCTCACTTTTTGTCCTTGATCCCCCTTCTAAATTTCCCATATATCATAGTCAATTAGGTCTACACTCCTATTATATACAGAAACCAAATAATATACTAGTTTTATGGTATTATCTACTTTACAAGCAGGATATTAAGCATACACGATTTCGTGTCACCTACTTGCCATTAATACGCGAATCAGAGACAATATAAACAACATCTGCACATTAATTTTTAAAAAATGAAACTAAACCATTCGTCCACTCGTATTTAAAAGACAAGCCTACATAAGGAGTAGATGATCATGAGAGATTTCTTATATTTCCTAGCAAGACTAGGAATTGCCATCCCGTTAGCCATCTTAACGTGGATCATTACATTATTTATTATAGGCATAAACTTTTTTTTAACACTAGTTTTTGCTTTACTGGCAGGTCTGATCCCGTTTTATACGATTAAATTTTTCCAACGAAGATCTGTGCTACAATCGTATGGGCTAAGCGCTCAAGAATATAAGTATATTCACAACAATTTAAAAGAAGCGCAAAAGAAAATCTCAAGACTCCAAGGCAAGATGTTTCAAATTCGCTCTATCTCAGCTATGCGCCAACTAAATGATATGATTAAGCTGTCAAAACGAATTTTTAACATTGTTAAAAAAGACCCTAAGCGTTTCTATTCATCTGAACGGTTTTTCTTTAACCATTTAGATTCTGCCGTCGAACTAACAGACAAATACACGATGTTGGTGACACAGCCGATAAAAAATAAAGAAGTTCTTTCTTCACTTGAAGACACAAGGAAAACATTGCTCGACTTGAATTCATCTCTTGAAAAAGAGTTAATGAACGTTTTAACGAATGATATTAACACCTTAAAAATTGAACTAGACGTTGCAAAAAAATCGTTGCATCGAGAACAGTTGGAACGTTCTAGAGAGGGGATGTAACAATGGAAGACAATCGACAAGCGGTTAAAGTACAAGAGCGAAATCAAAACGTAGAAGATTTACTTAGCAATCCCTTCGGTGACAACGAGTTAACAGAAGTTTTATCCGACCAAGGCACTGAATCAGCTCCAAAGCGTCTCGTTGATGTCATTCCAGAAAGAGATCGTGAACAAGCAAAACAAATTGCACAGCAAATCGATCCGACGAACCACCAATCGATTTTACAATACGGGACAGCTGCGCAATCAAAGCTATCCCATTTTTCTCATTCCATGCTCGATCATGTTCAGCGTAAAGATGTTGGACCAATCGGTGATATTTTAAAGGAACTGATGGATCGTTTAGAACAAATCAATCCTGAAGAACTATCGGATCAAAAGCGCGGCATGCTATCCAAACTCTTTACCCGTGTTAGCCGTTCTGTTAATGAAGTACTTTCTAAATATCAAAAACTAGGTGCACAAGTTGATCGCATTAGTGTAAAACTGGATCATTCAAAAAAATCATTGATAGATGATATTCAAATGCTTGAGCAACTTTATCAACAAAATAAAGATTACTTTCATGCGCTTAATATATATATCGCAGCCGCAGAATTAAAGCGTGAGGAACTCGAGCAAACGACGATCCCAGCGCTTAAAAAGAAAGCCGAAGCAAGTGATGATCAAATGGCTTATCAAGAAGTAAATGATATGATGCAGTTCATGGATCGATTAGAAAAACGTCTGCACGATTTACAGTTAAGTAGACAAATTACCATCCAGAGTGCTCCACAAATTCGTATGATTCAAAACATCAACCAAGCACTTGCTGAAAAAATACAAGCGTCCATTTTAACAGCTATCCCACTGTGGAAAAATCAAATTGCGATTGCGTTAACTTTATTCCGTCAGCAACGTGCGGTTGAAGCGCAAAAACAGGTGACAAAAACCACAAATGAACTTCTTTTAAAGAATTCAGAAATGCTTAAGACAAATAGCATTGAAACAGCAAAAGAAAATGAGCGTGGTATTGTTGATATAGAAACATTAAAAACGACACAAGCCAACCTTGTCTCAACATTAGAAGAAACCATTCGTATCCAACAAGAAGGTCGAGATAGACGGAGACAGGCTGAAACTGAGATACAAGCAATGGAAAGCGAACTAAAGCAGCAACTTCTTCAAATACAGGATAAAAAATAAAAAAGAAGCTACTCAGCTCAGCAAGAATACCTTGAAAGGCTTCCGCTGAAGAGATGATAAAAAAGAAAAAGCACTTCTTCCTACATTCAGGAGAGGTGCTTTTACGTTACATTCGTTTGTCGATCATCCTTTGAACATTGTTTGAAACCTTTTCAATTTTTTTCTTAGCGGATTTCCAATGATTTTTATTTACTTTATCATTTGTGGCGGTTAAGCTCATCCATTCTTGCTTGATGATTAATTGTCATGTAGTTATTCATCGCGTCTTCATGCCTTCTTCTCTTGTTATTTTATTTTAGATAGAAGAAGAGATTAAAAAACGGTGTCACAGAATGATCTTACCTCCACCGCGAGAAGGATCTTTTTTAAGCCCTAAAGCCCCTAAATACTCTTATACAGGAGACGCTTTAACAAGGGAAACAAAATGTCCGGCAGCTCTTGTATGTTTGGTATGAACAAACTGAATTTTCCATACATGTTTCGAATCACATCTTTTTGGGATTCTAGGATTTCTTCGTTCGATAAAAACAAATTCATTACTTCAATCCCTTGTTTGCGGGCAATCACCACAGCTTCGTGTGTGTCCATTATGCCATTTTGTTCATAGTTCATCGCCGCTGGTTCACCATCAGAAAAAACTAATAAAAAACGCTGACTTTCTTTTCGTTTCATTAGCCGCTCCGTCATATGGCGAATCGCATAGCCGTCACGATTATCCTCTTCTGGTTGAAGCTGCATAATTGCTGCACTTTTTTTCGTATAAGTAGATTGATCATAGTCAATGACGGTCTTCATATAATTTGGTTGACCCTTTTCACTTGCCTGATCTGTATCTTCCCAAAATCCTACAATCTCATGGGGCACACCTACTGATTTTAATACTTCATGAAACAAAATAAGTCCCTTCTTCGTTTCACTCATTTTATCGTGCATAGATGCAGAACAATCAAGCAGTAGTGTAAATGTAGCATCAATTTGTGGTGATTTTTCATTTTTCTTGTAAAAAACTTTAGGATGGTCATCTGTGAGAAATGGAATTAGCTTTTTACTAAGTCTGCCAAAAGCAAGGTTGTCTCTCGGTTTCACCTTTTTGTGGTCCAGCGTTTTTTCAATGATTTTTTGGAGTTTCTTTTGGTAGAATGCTACTTCTTTCTTTTGTTGATTATAATCAGACAGATCTTTATTTGAAATTGATGCAGCGCTTTGGAAAATCGGATACGCATAACGATTGTCTCTTCCATAGGCATCAGCCTGTCCTGCCTTCACTTCTTCCGATTGTTGCTCTTCTACTTCCCCATCAAATTGGTGCTGGTTGGTCTTTTTACTAGCTCCTTGAACCATTCCAAGTGCTTGGTCACCATCGTCACCTTCTCTTGCTGTGCCACCTTTTATATTCGTTTTAGCTCCCTGATCAAGATCTAACCGAAGAAATGACTCGCCTTTATCACCTGATTCACGGTGCCATGTCCGAAACTCATCATCATTTACTTCTTCTTCACCAGAGGCTTTTTCTTCAATTTCATCATCATTCACTAAAGGGTCACAGCGCTTTAAATCATCAAAAGTTAAGCTCTTTTCCCACTCTTCCATCACCCCTTCTGGCAAATGAAAGTACTCATTTAACATATCCTTTGCTACCACCTCGTCGAGCATTTCAATTAACTCTTCGCTAATTGACGCGATTTGTGCTGTTGACTTAGCATCAAAAGTACGTTGAATTTGTTGGTTAATAAAAGGCTTTGCTTGATCAATCAACGGATGTATACTTGGCCAGTCATCAATCGGTGATCGTGCGTGTAGTAATAGGTAAAGTAGATTAAATAACGCATCTGTCGGAACCCCTTTTACGACATGGACTTTAAGTTGAGATTCGAAATAGTGCGTGTATAATCTTCTGCGAACCTCGAACGCTCGTTTTGTACCTGGACGTAAACGCATAATTTCTTCTTCAACTCTTGCGTCTTCAACCATCATAAAAAATTGTTTCGAGAACGATTTTATTGATGTTTTTTTCGTAAAGGTTAGATACTTATTCACTTCTTTCACATCTGTAAATCGATTTGTTCCTATCGCACGTAAGTAAATGTCTGATTTTAGCCCTAAAAACTCATCGATAGGATTTCGGTGATCCCAAAAATGACTAACAACAATTTTATTGTTTGGTTGATCAAAGTAGCTTAGTGGTCCATAGTCAACATCCATTTCTTTTTCTTTCGTCAACGTTTTCGCTAAATCGATCAATTCCATCAATAGGAATGAATTTACATTTTCATCATTAAATTGAATGAAACGCTGCATACAAAGTCATCCTCACTCAAAAATCGTTTCTGCTACATTTCGTATAGCAGCTTTTTCTCGTTCGTCTTCAACTTTATCAATTAAGCCTCGTTGAATCGCACGTAACGGTGGTAAGTAAACGGCTAAATCACATGTATCAAGTAAAGCTCGAATGGATGCAGCTTCTTCTGCTACTTGACCATTTTGAACTTGTGTTAGTAAGTCTTCTGATAACTGCACAAATCGTGTAATTACTTGTTGGTCTTCTAGCTTACTCTGAGATTCAATGACCTTTTTTAATGTCTCACCTTGTATATAGGGAACATCAATGACGATAAAACGATTTTTTAACGCTTCATTTAATGGCACTGTACCTACATATCCTTCATTGATGGCCGCAATGACGCCAAATCCGTCTTGTGCTTTAACCACTTCATTTGTAAATGGATTTGTTATCGTTCTACGATAATCGAGCACTCCATTTAAAATAGGTAATGTTTCAGGCTTAGCCATGTTAATTTCATCGATGTATAATAACTGGCCTTTCTTCATTGCTTGTATGACCGGGCCTTCAACAAATACAATTACAGCGTTACCGTCAACTTGTTCAATTGTTTTATAGCCAAGCATCGCTTCAGCATCAAGGTCAACCGAACAGTTAATGCTGTACATGGGTTGAGAAAACACTTCACTGAGTGATTCAGCTAGCTTTGTTTTCCCTGAACCAGTCGGTCCTTTTAACAACACATTTTTTCCGAGTGAAAGACCAATCACAGCATCTTCCATAATTGATGCATCCTCTGACGTATAACCACCTACACCAACACGTGGCAAATCCTCTTCTGAATAAGTCTTTTTACGATCGTTTATGGTTTGTTGAATGGTTTGTGGTAATTGTTCAATAAGAACCTTCATAAATTCGTTCATCCTCACTAGTTAGATCATATTTTCTGTAATGCTTTATTTTAACGTGACAATGGTTAGACAAGCAACTCTTTCAGGTTCATTCTTTTTTTCAACGTGTATATACAGCGGGTTATGTTATCGCTTACCACAACAGATGACAAAATGGATTTTTAGAAGTAAAATGAAGTTTGGTAAAAATGAAGTTTGAGAAAGGAGAGAAAAAGAGTTTATGCAATCTATTAGAAGTCGGTGTTCCGCACTTTCTGAACACCCGTATTTTACGAATATTATCATAGGACTCATTTTACTAAACGCGATTTTAATAGGATTTGAGACGTATACAGGTATCTACGAAAGAAACTTGGATTTGTTTACATATGCCGACCAGCTATTGCTTTGGGTTTTTACAATTGAAATTTTAATTCGCTTATTAGGTAGTCGCTCATTTAAATCGTTTTTCTCAGAACCATGGAACATATTTGATTTTTTAATTGTAGCGAGTGGGCATTTACTAGTTGGAGGACATTATGTAACCGTTCTTCGAATCCTGCGTGTACTTCGTGTACTTCGTGCGATATCGATTATTCCTTCTTTAAGAAAAATGGTAAATGCTCTTATAGCGACAATACCTTCCATGGGAACGATCATGTTGCTTCTCGGGGTCTTCTTTTATATTTATGGCGTCATTGGTACAACAATGTTCAAGGAAATTGCACCAGAATATTTCGGCACGCTTCATGCGTCATTTTTAACCCTCTTCCAAGTTGTCACGCTCGAATCTTGGGCAAGCGGTGTGATGCGTCCAATCATAGCTGAAAGTCCATCTTCGTGGTGGTTTTTTGTCACATTTATATTGTTTGGTACATTCGTCATCTTCAACTTATTTGTTGGGGTTGTTGTGACAAACGTGGAAGAAGCGAATCAAGCGGAGAATCCTTCTCCAACTGAAATAAAGCTTAATCAAGTACAAGAAGAGCTAGAAGAGATTAAGCAGTTACTACGTGATCAACAAGTTGTTAACCGAACGAAAATTAAATAGCAAAAGGCTGGTTGTGTCATACGAAATGTATGCATCAACCAGCCCTTTTTAAATCACTATTAAGATTCTTTCTCAAAAATATATAATCCACGATCTAGTTTTCGAACTTGTTGGTCTTTGCGTTGAATTGTTTTCATAAACGTTGTCATATTCGCCACTTTAAAGCCAGTCTCGTTTAAAATATATTCTTGAATTTCTGTTCCTTTTACAGGTTTTAAGCGATCACGTAAAATTTTAAATGCAGCCTCATGCATTTGTCTAGATTTTCCTACTTTTTTCGTTTTTAGAATTCGCTTTGCAGCAGGTTGTGGGGTTTGAATGGATTCATTTGTAAAAGGCGATGAAACGATCTCAACCATCTCAGGTGTGTACAGTGATTGATGTTGTGGATTTTCTAAACCGTTAGCATCAAGTTCACTAAGGCGCTTCAAGATAAATTGTCTTTCTCTCCTAAACTCTTGAAAAATTCTTTCCTCTGAATCTTGTAGCTGTTCTAAACGAATTTTTAATGCCACTCTTTCAGTAAACATGGGATTCTCCCCTTTAAGTTATTTGTCTATACTATTTATTATAATGTTTAAAATTCTAATTGAAAAGAAAAAAACTCTAGTTTTAAGAAAAAACTAGAGTTTCAAACAATTAGGCATCTTTGAAGTAATCTTTGTAAAACCCTCCCACTTTTCCGCTGTTATCAATAATAAAAACAAACTCATCTGTTTCATTTTTGACCTCATACGCTTTGCCAACCGTTAGCACGTTATTGACAACATATTTTGCAGCATCATCGTGGACACAAATTACTCTTTTAATGGATGGTCGCTCTTCCCAGCCTTTATGAATCATCCCAATCTCTCCTTCTCATTCAACTAAATGTTTGTGAATTTAAATAATTATTTTGGTGAAGTCATCATTTAATGAACTTGACGAATATCTTTTAATCAAATAAAAGTATATCAAGAAACATTACCAGTATCACTGATGGTATCATAAAATAAAAATAAATAAAGTTTCCTTTTGATAATTGATGACCAAATTAAGAACTTTTCTATAGATAACGACATTAAAGAGGAATTATGATCAGTGAAATATAAAAAGTAAGGGGCGGAATAATTCGCTCCATCTGATCGAAAAGAGTAGAAAGAGAACGCGAGGAGATTTATCAGTTAATGTCAATAATCACCAAAGAATCTAGTGAAATCCCACCATGGAAGCTAATATAATTGAATCGTTCTTTCTTCCGATTTGTTGCTGAATGTGAGCAGCTATATTTTGTATTTTGAAGTTAACCTCTCTGCTTTTTGTCGGAGGGTTTTTACTATCACTTTTTAATAATCTTTGCGCCTGTACTTGCAGCTACATAAATATTACGTTTGCCTCTGCTCGTATTGATCGTGACAACATCGGGGTACGGTTTACCTAAAATCTCATATTCTAGTCCACCGAATGCACTTGGTGTCAAACTCCAATCACTATTTTTTTTGATCGGCTGAACATCTAATTTATACGTTCGCCATGTGGCAGCAGACCCTGGAAGTTGTACATACTCTTTTGGCGGGGTTGGCACGGACCCACTAATCTTTAACGTTTGACCGATGTAAATCAAGTTTGGATCAGATAGTCCGTTTAATGATACAAGTGCATCTACAGTAGTGTTAAACCTTCGGGCAATGCTACTTAACGTATCTCCACGTTGAACGGTATACGTATAACTAACCTTTAACGTTTGACCGACATAAATCAAGTTTGGTTCAGATAGTTCGTTTAATGATACAAGTGCATCCACAGTAGTGTTAAACCTTCGGGCAATGCTACTTAACGTATCTCCACGTTGAACGGTATACGTATCAACTCCTTCATTTTTAGGTTTTAATCCTAAATACTCCGCAACGCCCTTTGCTATTGCCTCACCAACTGATTTTAAAACTGCTTCCGATCGCATACGCTTAACATCAATAGTAGAATCCATGAAACCACACTCCGCGAGAATGGCAGGCATTTTTGTTTCACGCAAAACGTGAAAGTTCTCCGCTTTAATTCCTCGATCATTTAGACCCATCGCTAGTACTAGTTTTGGATGTACTTTATCAGCCAATGCCTTTGATTTAGGATTGTTTGACGCAGGAGTCATGACATAGGTCTCCGTTCCTGAGTGTGTTCCCCAAGAACCTGTAAATGCGTTTTGATGCACACTCACGAACACATCGGCATTAAAACTGTTTGCTTGATTGGTACGAGAAGATAAAGATACGTTTGTCTTTCCTGTCGCATCATCCACACGTAGTTGCTGTGCGTTTTCATACCCATTTAAAAAACTCATGCCAGCTCGTACGATTTTGTCACTAAAATTCCACTCATACTCTCCGTCTGGTGTTCTTCTTCCAGGGGTTGATCCGTTACCACCATGCCCTGCATCCCATACAATTTTAGCCATTAACTATCACTCCTTTCTATTATTTTTTATTAGGTTAGGATTCTTATTTAGTTTAATTAGATCCCTATTAATAGTATATTTTCTGACTTTAAATCTGTGACTCTATTTGAAGTTTTTAAGCTTTAACACTAATTAAATTTAATTTAGTTACATCTATACAAGTCTTTAGAAAAAACCAAACGATGTGGCGTACATCTCTATACCCACACATACAGCACAGGTGATCACCTGCATCCATGGGTTAACGTTTTACTGCCTTTAACCCCTTTCTGCTAAATTAATTGCTTTCCGAGTTCCTACTATGTAGCAGAATTGTTTTTTAGATCCACCACTAACAACAAAAAATTCACAAAAATCAAGAATTTGCAACATGAAACTATTATCGACCGACAAACAGAAGAGTCAAATAAGGCATCTACCACATTCAGCATATTAATAACTTCACAAATGGTTAAAGACGTGAATACGGCGTTTTCAAAAGTAGACCTTCTACTCGTTTCGTTGGCTCTGGATTAGAAATACTTAGCATTTTAAAAAAACAAGTAGAACAAATGCTTATTTCAGCTTGTCAAAATCAAACCATAGAGCAGAGAATGGTTTAAAAAAGAAACTTAACAAAAAAAGACACAGCAGTTTTTCTTACTGTGCCTTTTTCTCATTTACTTTGTTTCCACAAAAAGTTCGGGAGGATAAAAACACGATGCCTAATCCTCCTGCAAGAAGCTACGAATAGGAAGAACACTGTATAATCGCTTTCATATACACTGAACCTCCTTTTCCATTGCTATAAATTCTTAATTTCGATAATCCTTCAAAAAACAACAAATTTTACATCTTCCCATGTAATGAGAAAAAACATGGTTTCAAAACCATGTCTTATTTTAGGATATAATACATTTTTGTGACAATTGAGAATATTCATTGAATAATACGAGCATGACCTGCTATAATTTTGTTAATGGAATTATTAGATTATTCCATTATTACTTAAGGGGGTCGATATTCGATGAAAATTTTAAGTAATGAGCAGTTGGTGGCAGCGTATCGTGATGCAGAAAAGCACGGTGAACAAAACACACAAAATATCTTACGAAAAGAAATCAAAAAAAGAGGCATACACGCCGTACAAAACAAAAAATGATTGACTATATAACATGTAATCCTTATTGGATTGCATGTTTTTTATTGGATGAATGGTACTATTAAGTGAGACAGTACCTTCAAAAGGTGGGCTGTCAAACCAACTACGACACTTCTTCCCAAAATTCTTCGCATGCTGTTTTTCACCCCACCTTAAAAAGCTAATGATTGTAAACAGCTTTTAATCTCTCCCGATCACACGTACTTCTTTTTCAAGGTCAACATCAAATTTATTTTTTACTGTTTTTTGAACGTGTCTTACTAAATCAAGATAATCTTTGGCAGTCGCCTCGTTTTTATTTACAATAAAGCCAGCGTGTTTAAGTGAAACCTGTGCACCACCTATTTGACTTCCTTGCAAGCCCGCATCTTGGATTAACTTACCTGCGTAAAAACCTTCTGGGCGCTTAAAAACGCTACCACAAGAAGGGAATTCAAGTGGTTGCTTTGATTCACGTAAAAACGTTAGCTCTTCCATTTTTTCGTTGATGCTAGGATAATCACCTTTTTTTAGTTCGAGCTCAACTTCTAAGACAATCCAATCGTTTTTTGGAACCGAACTGGATCGATAAGAAAAATTCAAACGATCTGCGTTTAATTTTTTCACTATTCCTTCTTTTGTTAAAACAGTAACGCTTTTACATACATCCTTTATTTCTCCACCATAAGCTCCTGCGTTCATAAAAATAGCTCCACCAACACTCCCTGGAATACCACACGCAAATTCAAGACCAGTTAACGATTGATCCCGAGCCAACTGAGATATTTCAATGATTGGTGCGCCAGCTTGAACGATAATTGTCGTATCTTTGATTGATGATTGAACCAAAGATGTTGTTAGGATAACAAGACCCTCAATCCCACCGTCTCGAATCAACACGTTGGATCCATTACCTAGAATCATCCACGGTATTTTTTTGTTTTTTGCAAAATCAATTGATTCTTTTAACGAATCAATGGTCTTAGGGATGCTCAAATAATCCGCGGGACCACCAATTTTTGTATATGTGTATTCTTTTAAAGATGCATTTTTTAACATCATTTTTCCCTCCTAAATTTAAACAACGCGACAGTAAAAAAGAATGAAAATGGAAAAAATCCATGCGCCTCGTGTAAAATGAAGTTACCAATGCACGGAGGACGATCATAAGCTACTATCACCTTACAACGTTTGAACGTGGAAAACTATTTTCCTCGATAGAATCTTATCATCATTTAAAGTTGTAGAGAAGTAAATTCACCCATAATGTAAAAATAGTGATGCTACCTAATTAGGTAGCATCACTATTTTTACATTTATAATCATTATTGCCAATCTCGATTGATATTTACATTTATTTTTCAACACTATACATTTCTTCTGCTGTTTCTATTTCAAATCCTAAATCATGTAACATTTGGTGGTCTTCTGTTGTTTCTTGGCCTTCTGTTGTCAAGTAATCACCTAAAAAGATCGAGTTAGCTGCGTACAAACCTAAAGGCTGTAAGGAGCGCAAGTTAACTTCACGTCCCCCAGATATACGAATCTCTTTTGAAGGATTTATGTAACGGAATAGCGCCAAAACTTTTAAGCAATATAATGGATGTAATTCCTTCACTCCTTCAAGCGGTGTCCCATCTATTGCATGGAGAAAATTGACTGGAATAGAATCTGCATCTAAAGCTTTTAGGCTTCGAGCCATATCAATCACATCTTGTTTTGTTTCCTTCATGCCAACAATGACTCCTGAACAAGGCGAAATCCCTGAATCTTTAACCATTTCTACTGTTGACACACGGTCTTCATAAGTATGAGAAGTAGTAATTTGGTCGTGATGAGCTTCAGACGTATTCAAATTATGATTGTATCGATCGACCCCTGCCTCTTTTAGACGGGTTACTTGGTTCGTTTTTAAGATACCTAAACATGCACAAACTTTTAAGCCATATGTATCTTTAATCTCTGTCACAGCATCAACGACTTGATCAATTTCTCTATTGGACGGTCCTCTTCCACTCGCAACAATACAATAGGTCCCTACATTTAATTCATGCGCTTTTTTCGCACCTTCTATTATCTCATCCTTATTTACCATCCTATAAGAAGTTACCGGTGCGGTTGAAATAGATGATTGCGAACAATACCCACAATTTTCAGGACATAGACCAGATTTTGCATTCATAATCATGTTCAGCTTTACTTTGTTTCCAAAATAATGCTTCCTTATTTGGTAAGTTGCATGCATCAGCAACAATACTTCGTCATCTGGACATTCTAAAATAGAAAGTGCCTCCTGATCTGTTAATTCCTCTCCAAGTAAAACGTGTTCTGAAAGCTCCATCCATTTATTCATTCTTTCTCCATCCCTTCTAGTAAAGTAGTTAAATCTAAATATTCTAATACCGCTTCATAGATTGCTTCACTTGATTGTGACTCAATTCGTGGAATGATGCCTAATAGAGGAACACCACAAATTTCTTCCATTAACTCTGCATTTGTTTTTTCTACTATATCTGGTTGATTACTGATCCCATTTATCACAATACCTAATATATTCAAGCCTAGTTTTTTAGCATATTGAACCGTTAGGAAGGTGTGATTGAGTGTTCCTAAATTCGGCCGAGTAACAATTAAAACAGGAATGTCTAGCGCTTTCATAAGATCACTGACTAAAAACGACTCGCCTAATGGAACCGAAATCCCTCCTGCTCCCTCAATGAGGAAAAAATCATGTTGTTGTTTGATCAAATTCCAGTGATTCAACACATCATCTAAAGTGACTGGTACGGTTCCTTCGAGTCTTTGAGCAACTAAAGGCGCAAGAGGTTCTCGAAATTGAAACGGAGTGATCTCCTCGAGTGTTAGCGATGTTTGTGACATTTTTTTCAGTAAAAAAGTATCACTTGTTTCGTCCTCACGATTGATGCCACTTAACAATGGCTTAAAAACACCTACATCCAGGCCTTTTTCTTTTAGAACATTTGCTAATCCTGCCGTTACAAAAGTTTTTCCGACATCAGTATCTGTACCTGTTATAAAAAGCCCTTTCACCTTATCACGCTCAATTCGTTTCCTATTAACTCACATGCATCTACTAATTGATTGATTTCCTCTATTGTATGCTCGGCTGTTACCGTAATACGAATTCTACTTTCACCCTTCGGCACAGTTGGAGGGCGTATCGCAGGGGCAAAAATTCCTTTTTCGTGAAGCATCTGTGAAAACTTTACTGCCTTATATGAATCTCCGATGATAAGAGGGATAATAGGAGTATTTGTCCCTTTCATACGATAGCCTATTTTCGTCAACCCCTCTGTAACAGCCCAAATGTTTGTGACTAGAGCATTCCTTAACTGTTTGCCTTGAACGATCACTTCTAACGACTGACAAGAGGCTGCACATACGCTTGGCGGAAGTGACGTCTGAAAAATAAACGTTCTAGACTGATTGATAAGGAAGTCAATCAGTTCCTTTGACCCCGCTACAAACCCTCCCTCTGTTCCGACCGCTTTACTTAGTGTTCCAATCATGACATCAGGTTTTACTTGTAAATATTCACAAGTGCCTCGTCCAAACTCTCCTAGAATTCCCGTTCCATGAGCGTCATCTACTATTACATACGCGCTATATTTCTTAGCTAATTGCATAATAGAATCAAGCGGAGCGATGTCACCATCCATGCTAAAAACGCCGTCTGTCACAATAAATCTTCGATCGGCCTTTTGTGTTTCCATTAACTTCTGTTCAAGGTCTATCAAATCAACATGTTTATAAACAATCGTTCGAGCTTTTGATAACCGGCAGCCGTCTATGATACTGGCATGGTTAAAAGCATCACTTAAAATCACGTCTCCTTCTTCAGGTAGAGAAGAAAGCACACCTATGTTTGCTAAATAGCCGTTTGAAAAAAGGAGAGCTGCCTCTGTTTGTTTAAATTGTGCGATTCTCTCTTCTAATCTTGCATGCCATTTTGTGTTACCGGTCGTTAATCTAGACCCGCTACTCCCTACTCCAAATTCGTGAGCCA
Source organism: Jeotgalibacillus marinus (assembly GCF_040801915.1). Lineage (NCBI taxonomy): Bacteria > Bacillati > Bacillota > Bacilli > Caryophanales > Caryophanaceae > Jeotgalibacillus > Jeotgalibacillus marinus. Next base: position 72,454 of record NZ_JBFMIA010000005.1, read on the forward strand.
CTTGACTAGCTGCGTTTTTAACCCGATTATCATTTGCAAGACCAAGATAATTGTTAGAAGAAAACACGATTTTGTTCTCTCCATTGACATTCACTTCTGGCCCAGGTGATGAATTCATCGTATGTAACGTTCGATAAAGCCCCTTATTTTTTAAAAGATCCACACGATTTTGAAGCCAACAATCAAATGATTGATCCAATCGTATCTGCCTCCTCCTTTGTCACTTTTTGGATCGCTTCTCTCATAATCAGAATCATGTCTCGAAGTTCTTGTTTCGTACTCGCTAAAGGCGGCATAAATACGAGGACATCCCCTACAGGTCTTGTAAGCATGCCGAGTTCTCTCATTTTTAAAGACACTTTATAGCCAACACGTTTTTCGACAGGAAAAGCTTCCTTCGTTTCTTTCGACGATACAAGTTCAATCCCGCACATAAGTCCTAATTGACGAATATCTCCAACGTGAGGTAACTCTTCTATTTGTTCAATGAACAAATCCTTCAGAACTTGTGCGCTCTCTTGTACTCCTTCTACGATTCTTTCACTTTGGAAAAGGCGTAAATTCTCTAGAGCAACCGCACAGCCAAGCTGATTCCCCGTATAAGAATGACCATGGAAAAATGTTTTCATCTTTTCATAATCATCATAAAAGGCTTCATATATTGCTTCGGTCGTAAAAGTAACAGCAATTGGTAAGTATCCACCTGTTAGCCCTTTACCAGCCGCCATTAAATCTGGCTGAACGCCCTCATGGTCACATGCAAACATCTTTCCTGTTCGTCCGAATCCAGTTGCTACTTCATCCACAATCATAAGAACATCGTATTTCGTACATAGCTCTCGAACTCCTGATAGAAATCCCTCTGGCATTACGATCATTCCACCTGCACCTTGAACCATGGATTCAATCGTAAGAGCCGCAATTTCTTCGTGGTTTTCTTCCAATAATTGTTCAAGATTCTGCAAGCACTCATCCCTACTTTTCTTGGCGTCCCCACTTTCAGACCGATAAACGTATGGAATGGGTGCTTTATAGCTCTCAAACATTAGTGCACCGTACACATGATGAAAAATATCGATGGCACCGACACTAACAGCGCCAATGGTATCCCCGTGATAACCGTTTCTCATCGCAACGAATCTTTTCTTGTTAGATCTTCCAATGTTTTTCCAGTATTGAAAGGCCATTTTAAGTGCGATCTCCATGGAAGTCGCACCGCTGTCTGAATAAAACACACGCGTTAAATTTTCTGGAGTAATTTCAACAAGTTTTTCTGCCAGCTCTGTTGCAGGTACATTGGTCATTCCAAGAAGCGTTGAATGAGCAATTTTATCTAATTGATTTTTAATCGCTTCATCTAGTTCTTTTTTTCGATGTCCATGTACATTTAACCAAACAGAAGAAAAGGCGTCATAAAATTCTTTTCCATTTATGTCCTTCAGCTTGACTCCTTTTCCACTCTCAATGATCAGTGGGTTCTCGTCATAATCTTTCATTTGTGTAAAAGGTAGCCATAAATGTTTTTTACTACTTTCAATCAAATCACTAGCCATACTTTTCACTCCCATTTTAGTAATACTGGTTCTTTCTCTAAATAGTTTATATAACTCTTCCTATCTTCCTCTTTCTCCAAATCGACAAAAAATACGCGACATCCACTCTCATCTCCAAACTCTTTTAGAGAAGTAATACGCTGATAGCCTACCATTTTGCTTGCTACATATCCTGTCACGTAATCAGGATCATCGGACCAGCATAATTCTGCTATTGTGCCACCATGACTAGCTACCTTTGTAGCAAGTGAGATCGCTTCTTTTAGACGAATATTGTTATCAATCATAAGGTCAGTTATCCATTTTTGGTAACTATTTTCTTGCCAAGCCATTCGGGACACACGGACCCCACTGTCTCTCCGCTGATCAATTCTCTTACCTGTATAAATATCGATTAAACATGCACCTCTGACAGTAGGCTCCTCGTCTATCATTTGGTAGGCATATTCAATAGCTTGAAGAGGAACGCCACTTTTTTGTAATAGATCCCTTGCGGTGAGATGCCCTTCTTGTGGTGTTAATACATGGTTCGTTGCGATGGACAAAGGTGACAGCGTTGTGATTGTTTGTTCTACCTTTTCCAACTGAATTTGCATAAAATCTGGTGTTCCTCTCGAATGAGCAAGTGCTTTTTTAACAAGTGAGCTTATCTCTCGATCGATCTTTTCATAGGTTGAAAGTGTTTCTCCACCCGAAATGTGTTTTCCTCCCTGTTCATGGGGGCCCCCTGTTGCTGCTCTCATTCGAACACTGTAATAATCAGTAGGCATATTTTTTATTCACCACCAAATAGGTTCGCTGCAACATTTTTGTCAGTGGAATGACAGTCAACATCGTAAATATCATTCCTGGTATAGCACCTAGCAATAAAGGCCATACCTCAATATTGAAAGTAGCTGCTAAAGCAGATCGAGCGGCAATTGAACCCATTGGTCCTGCTGCTAACAGTACGGGTGCAGATGGACCAAATATCGCCACGATTCCTCCAGCAACAATTCGATAAACCATTGATATTTCTATATTTAAAATCGTATGTATTCCTAGAAAAAATAACACTGAGCTTGAAAGAAATCCCGCCAACAAATAACGCCAAAAGCCAAATACACTTACAATAGCAATAGCAATTGGTGCAGATAATTGAAATTCAGCTCCGGGCATAAAAGAAGGAATTTTCATCATGCCAGTCACAGAAATAAAAGCAGCTAGTAACGAAATCCTTGTTAACTCAATAAGTTTTACATTCATTCTTCGCCTCCTGATATATGTAAACCTAAATATCATTTCAGTTGACATATTACATACAAAAACGAAATCTGTCAATGTGATTCAAAAGTTATGTAGCTATATCAGTGCCTTTAAAAAGAAGTGAATTCGTAAATCAACAATCAAGAGGTTATGGAATTAGTAATATTTTGAAAATTAAATGTGGATGAAATGGTATAACAATGGCAATTCTCGGTTTGATCAACTGATTGGAAAACTTACATTTGGTCATGGACATGAAATCGCAAATAAAGACGAGGGGTAGAGAGGAAAAGAAAGTGACTGTTGAAGGAGTGTACGTAACATGAAGTGGAATGATAGATCGTTTATCCATGAGCAGGCGTCCGTTTAAAGTTGCTTATTCTCAACAAATGAAATTTATGATACGCTTAGATTATCATAAATTTACCAGCGAATGGCAGGTAGGCATATTCCGCAAAATGGTCAAAAAATAAAGATTAGTAGGGAAAAGCTTGTTTTCAAACATCTGTACAGGAGGCTTATATGGAATGATTGCTTTAGAGCAAAATAATATAAATAAGCTAGAGTTGGAAATGGAAATAATGAACTCAAATCCAGCCTACAATTTAATTTCCAAAAATAAAGAAAAAATTCAGGAAGAGGATATACGGGATGAACATCTTGAGAGTGAAAGATTAAATGCCGAACGTCTATTAATTAAACAGAATAAGAACTACATTGGTCTAGTTGACTATTGTTTGTCAAATCCATCAGATAATAAGCCATGGATTAGCTTGTTTGTTATACATAAAAAATATCAAGGAAATGGAAATGCAACGTTAGCCTATCAGTCGTTTGAGCAAATGATTTATAAAATGAATAAGAAAGTATTACGACTTGCTGTTCATAAATGAGCAGGGATTAGCATTCTGGTACAAATTAGGTTACCGAAAATTTAAGGAAGTTGATTACAAAGGAATGCTTCATTATTGCTTAGAAAAAGAGTTGTCTAATCATGCATCCTGAGAGGAGTTATTTAACAACAAAGGGGTGATTAGAGGAAATAGACGATTAAAAAATAAAACGTCACCATTTTTTAATCGTCTTTATTCAATGGTGGCGTTTTCTGTTCAAGAACACCACTGACTTTTTTCTAATATGGTATTACCTTTTCCTATATAAAGTAATTCTTATTATATTTGTGATACTGGTACAAAATAAGTAAATTTAAAATATATTTTTGTAACATTTTTCAAGTATATCCTTAGGTATATTATTAACTTTTTGATATTTTTCTTTATAAATCTCTCCAATAATGTCCTTAACAAGTTGATTAGTTAGAGGGTTATTGTAAGTTCTTATAAAAAGATTCAGTGGTACAGCACGATCCTCCGAACGTAATGGAGGTTGCACATGATTAATAGTATCTATTTGAACATAGTTATTTTTTTCAAAAAAATGGTTTCGTTTAATACAGTCTATTCGTTCTTTTTCTGATTTCACCATTTCTTCTTTCTCCGTTTCTAATGCGATACCATCTAATGAATCATAGCCTGCCTTTTTAGCATCTTTTGTTAATATTTCGTCTATTTTTTGCAGTGTAATCGATCCTAGTCCTGCATTCCGAACAGATGGATCAGTCACAATATAAACAATAAATCCAAAGTTAACGTTAGCAAAATAATGGGCTGTAGCGAATGAGCATAGCTTATTATTATAAATCCCTATTAAAAACCTAAAAGAGTTTGGGAAACAGTCCTTCTGGTATTGAAGACTTTGGTAAAACACTTCGTGGGGTTCACGTACTTCATATGGGAATGATTCATCGTATAATTGTAGAGCAGATCGAATGATTTCTAAATCCTGTATGGTGGCTTCTCTCCATATAATATCCATTTTTTCTCCTTAGATAAGTATTTATTTATTGAACACTGTTTGCTCCGAATATTGTGGTTCATGCTGATTCTATAACTAGATGCTTATCCTGTACCGAACTAGGCAGATAAAACGGTAAAGAGAAAAAAGATCATGGAAAATAAATTCCATGATCTTTTTTAAAAAATACCTCAGTCGTCCACAAATATTATCCTTGTAAAAGTAGATCTTCTGGGTTTTCAAGTAATGTTTTAACCATTGACAGGAAGCCTACTGCTTCTTTACCATCAATCACTCTGTGGTCATATGATAGTGCAATGTACATCATTGGACGATTTTCCATTGTATCTTTATCGATTGCAACAGGTCGCAATTGAATGGTGTGCATTCCAAGAATACCACTTTGAGGTCCGTTTAAGATTGGTGTAGACATAAGAGATCCGAACACACCACCATTTGTGATTGTAAATGAACCACCTTGTAAGTCGCTAAGTTGAAGTTTTTTGTTTTTCGCTTTAGTCGCAAGCTCAACAATTTCTCCTTCAATTTCAGCAAAGTTTTTACGGTCACAGTCACGTACGACAGGGACAACAAGACCATCTTCGGTGGAAACTGCTACACCCACATCATAAAATTTCTTCAAAACGATTTCATTGCCATCGATTTCAGAATTAACATATGGGAATTTCTTCAAAGCGGCAACAACGGCTTTTGTGAAGAATGACATGAAGCCAAGACGTACGTCATTTGTTTCAAAGAACTGATCTTTTTTGCGTTTACGAAGTTCCATCACGTTTGTCATATCAATTTCATTGAACGTCGTTAGCATCGCAGCCGTTTGCTGAACCTCTACAAGGCGGTTCGCAATCGTTTGACGACGTCTTGACATTTTTTCACGCACGACAGGTTTTGACTCTTCTTTTTTGGTCGTTTGTTCTGTTTTCGCCGCTGGTTTTGATTCTTTCTTCGGTTCTTCAAGCGGTTTAGATGAATGAAACTCTACATCATGCTTACGCACACGCCCCATTGGATCAATGGTTGATACTGAGGAAAGATCGATGCCTTTTTCTCGTGCTAGCTTACGAGCTGCAGGAGAAGCGATCGTTCTTTCTTTCTTGTCATCTTCAGAAGAAGATTCTTCTACTTCATCAGATGGTTCTTTAGGCTGTTCAGACGATGCATCTTTCTTTGGAGCTTCGTTCGTTGGAGCTGTGCCTTCACCACTAGCTCCAACAATGGCAATTACTTCACCAACTTCAACGGTGCCGCCTTCTTCCGCTTTAAGCTCTGTGATCACACCGGCTTCTTCTGAGATGACTTCAACGTTTACTTTGTCTGTTTCAAGCTCAACAATGTACTCACCTTTTTCTATTTTATCGCCTGGTTGCTTAAGCCACTGAGCGATGGTACCCTCTGTAATTGATTCTGCTAATTCTGGTACTTTAATTTCTGCCACTGCGACGTCCCCCTTATTGGATCGAGTTACTATTTTGTAACGGATTTTGTAAGAATTCTATTTTGTTCTTTTTTATGCACTATTGGGTCACCCTCAGATGGACTACTTCTTCTGCGACGACCAATATATTCTATCTCAACACCTCGGGGTACCAGCTTGTTTAGAAGTGGTTCAACAAATGTCCAAGCCCCCATGTTTTTAGGTTCTTCTTGAACCCACTTGATTTCTTTTAAGTATGGGTAGCGCTCAATAATTTCTTTTACAGCATCCATTGGGAATGGGTAGATTTCTTCGATACGAATTAAGTGAAGCCAATCATTGTCGGCCTCTTTACTTGCGCGTTCGATCAAATCAATTCCGATTTTCCCGCTTGAAAAAACTAGTCTCTCTACCCTCTCCTGGTTTTGACCGTATACATCATGTTCAATTAACGGTTGGAACGTTCCCTCTGTAAATTCATCTACCTTTCTAGAAGCAAGTGGATGACGTAATAAACTCTTTGGTGTCATAATCACAAGCGGTCTTACTTCTTCACGTTTCAAGATTGCTGCTTGACGGCGTAAAATATGGAAGTATTGAGCTGAGCTTGTGAGGTTCGCAACGGTCCAGTTGTTTTCGGCAGCAAGTGATAAGAAACGTTCTAACCTTGCTGATGAATGTTCGGGTCCTTGACCTTCATAACCATGAGGTAACAGCATTACAAGACCTGATTTTTGTCCCCATTTCGCACGACTGGAAGAAACAAACTGATCAAACATCACTTGAGACATATTTGCGAAATCACCGAATTGTGCTTCCCATAAAACTAATGTCTCAGGTGAGATTACGTTGTATCCATATTCAAAACCGACAACTGCGGCTTCAGTTAATGGACTGTTGTAAACAACAAATGATGCCTCCGCACCATCAATATGATGTAGTGGTGTTAGCTCATCACCTGTTTTTTCATCATGGAGTACAAGATGACGGTGAGCAAACGTCCCACGCTGTGAATCTTGTCCACTTAAACGAATTGGAGTACCATCTTGTAAAATCGCTCCGAATGCGAGTGTTTCAGCATGAGCCCAGTCGATCTTACCTTCTTTTGTAAATGGCTCTTCACGGCGTTTTAGAATTTTTTCAAGCTTTTTAAATGCATTGAAGCCATCTGGCCATGTTAAAAGATCTTCGTTCATTTTTTGTAGACGATTCATTTCAACAGAGGTTGTGACGTCGAGTTTAGAGTTGATCACACCTTCTGGTGGATTCATGTTTGAATCTGGATCTCTTTCTGTTTTAGGAACTGTATCATATGCTTTTTGGAGCATTTTTTGGTTCGAATCACGCAAGTCAGACGCTTCATCAGCTGAAAGTGTCCCGTTATCAACAAGTTTTTTTTCATATAATTTACGAACGTTATCATGTTTCGTAATAATTGTGTACATTTTCGGATTAGTGACCATTGGTTCATCCATTTCGTTATGACCAAAACGGCGGTAACCAATCAAATCGATCACAAAGTCTTTGCCAAATTTTGAGCGGTATTCAAGAGCCATGACCGCAACAGCTAAACATGCTTCAGCATCGTCCGCATTCACGTGAACAATTGGTACTTCAAAACCTTTTGCTGTGTCAGATGCGTACTTTGTTGACCTAGAATCAAATGATTCTGTTGTAAAACCAATCATATTATTGGCAATGATATGGATCGACCCACCGTTATGGTAGCCTCTAAGCTGACTCATGTTCAATGTTTCAGCTACAACACCTTGACCAGGAAATGCAGCATCACCGTGAATCATAATTGCAAGTGAAGATTCTGCCAAAAGTTCAGGGTAACCTGCTCTCGAACGATTTTCTTGGGCAGCCCTTGTATAACCAGCAACGATTGGACTAATGACTTCTAGGTGACTTGGGTTATTCGCTAACGTAATCCGTGTTTTTGCCGAGTCTTTAAGGTTGCGGTCAGCACCCAAATGATACTTCACATCTCCTGTCCATCCATAAGTAATTCCAATCGAGCCTTCTGACGGAATAAGATCCTTAATAGGTGAATGTTGGAACTCAGCAAAAATCATTTCATAGGGTTTTTCAAGAACATGAGCAAGAACATTTAAACGTCCACGGTGGGCCATGCCAATATTGACTGATTCAGCACCTTTTTGAACGGCTGATTGAATAATTTCATCAAGAAGGGGGACCATTGTATCCAATCCTTCGATGGAAAAACGCTTTTGTCCAACAAATGTTTTATGGACAAAGTTCTCAAAACCTTCTACTTGAATAAGACGATTAAGTAAAGTTTTTTTCTTTTCTTCATCGATTGACACATCTAAAATGCCCGACTCAATATAATTCTTTAACCATGCTTTTTCTTCTTGGTTATGTACGTGGGAGTACTCAAATGCAACTGTTTTTGTGTACATTTTTTTCAAGTATTGAATGGCTTCATATCCATTTGTCACTTCAGGAACTGACTTTTGAATCAAAACATTGTCAGGGATTTTTTCTAGATCCTCTTTTGATAAATTGTAAGAAGTAAGTTCAATACGATTTGTATCTTTTTCGCGGTCATTTAGAGGATTAATATCCGCTGCAAGGTGACCGTATGTACGGATACTGTCAGCTAATTGAATAGCAGCAATAACCTTACCGTAATCCGTGCCTTCAATTTTCACTTCTGACGAGCGACTTTCAGCGCTCCCACCGTTAACTGAACCAGGGGCACCATGTTTTTTAAAATACGTTCTTAATTCTTCATCAACAAACGTTGGATCTTCAAGATAGAGGTCATACATCTCGATCATATAACCGAGGTTGGGACCATAAAAGTTCATTCTTGATAAATCCTGTTGTTCCGACTGTTTTCTCATTTTGAAACCTCCAACATGTTGGACATCTTTATACAATTTTTTTATGTATAAAAATGCTATGTAAAAATAGTAATTAACTTGTTATAAAACGCTTACAGTGTCATTTTATCACTGTAAAGGCATGAGATAAAGCGTTTCGTATCATTTTTTTAAAAAAATAGGTCTGCTGGATGAAGTGAATCATTATTCATTTCTATTCTTCATATTTAATTTGTTATCTTTAACCATTACAAGGGATTTTTTTTCAATCTGTTTTCCGACAAAATCTGCACGGTATGTTTTAACCTGTACAATCATATATCATTATGTAAGGGGGTGAGAGGATGGATTTTTGGCAGTCCTTATTTCCGAAGTCAAATTCGCCAGATGATTGGCAGGAATGGCTTCAAAAGTATATGAATGAATCATTTTCTAATTTATCCCCAGATGCCATGCCATCTATGCCATCTTCTCAACCTTCTCCATCTTCTCAACCGAATTCGAATTCGAATTCAGCGTATTCTATGTTTGAATCATTTCATTATGTGTACATTCATATCCCAGTTCATGAGATTTCGCTTAATGATATACAAGTTCACCATACATTAACCCAACTAATCATTCGGATTCATGAACAACCCGAATTAAAAATTACATTGCCAGCACCTATTTCAAAAAAGGGAGCAACAGCAGAAGTGAAAGAAGAGACACTTGAAATTTGTTTACCTAAAAGTAGACAGCAATTTGAAATGGAGCTTTCTATCGATCCGATTGACTAACTAGCGGTAAATAAATCGTCATCGTCGTTCCATGCCCATGTCTACTTGAAGCTGTTATTTGTGCACCGTAGACTTTCAAGATCCTTTGAGCGATGGAAAGCCCTAGTCCATTGCCACCTTGATCTCGACTTCTTGCTTTATCCACTCGATAAAATCGATCAAAAATAAATGGCAGATCCTCCTCAGGTATACCAATTCCATGATCCTGAATGGAAATTGAAAATTGATCGTTGGTTTTTAAAGTTTTTATTTCAATCGCTTCATTGATGGCTGAATATTTCAATGCGTTTTCAATTAAAATAAATAGCACTTGTTCGATATGGTGAGCTTCCAGTGCAACTGGTGGCTCTTTTTCTGCAAGGCTCATGTGGATGATACGATCTGGATGTAGTTCATGAATTCTCGTTACGACACTGCTTACGACCGTATGTGGCATTGAATAAGCATTCGCTGAAAAGACTACTTCACGATCAGCTTTCGTTAAAGTCAATAATTCATTTACTAAACGTTTAATACGATCCAGCTCTTGAATGGAGATCCCAAGCGATTCCGCTAATACAGCGGGGTCTTCTTTCCCCCACCGATTAATAAGAGATAGATGCCCTTCAATGATTTGTATAGGAGTTCTCAATTCATGAGACGCATCTTCAACAAATTGCCGTTGTTTCATAAATGTCGCTTCTAGCTCATCCATCATATCATTGAAAACTTCTACTAATCCCCCAACCTCATCTTGAACGACTGGAATCTCCAATCGTTTTTGAAAGCCCTCCTTTTGCGTTTTCCTCATCGCATGACCAAGTGCAACTACAGGAGATATAAATCGTCCTGCCATGAAGTAAGCAATAACCGCACTAAATAGTAAAGCACCTAGACCAAAAACGAGTGACAACAAAATCATATAATTTCGCATTGATTTATACATCGTAAGTGGATGGATCACCTCTGCGTACCCAATAATATACTGCTGAGATCGTATAGGTGACCTGCCAACTAACACATCTTGATTGCTTACGCTCATTCGGTTAATTTGCCTGTCCAACGTAGGTGTAAAAGGTAACGATAAACTGGGTACCTCACCCTGAAAAGAAAGAACTTCCGATCCATCTTGATTATAAAGTCGAATCGTTTGTCCTTTTTCATATATTTGATCAAAAACCTCAATGCTTCCACTTTCCGTAACCCTGTATTCATTTTTGTAAAAAGAAGCAAGGTCATCTAATACTTCATCTACAGATGATTTTTCTTCTTGAAACATTAATTGACTCATGGAAATGATTAAAATAATACTAAACGTTGTAAAGGCAAGAAAGATTGATGCTCCACCTGCAATCGTCCATTTCCATCTTAATGATAAGTTGTTCCAAATGTTCGTCAGTCTGTTCATGATCTCATCACATACCCAGTACCTCGAACCGTTTCGATATAGCTCTGCACGTTAGGTTGGTCAATTTTATGGCGAAGGTGTCGAATATACACATCTACCACATTTGTTTCAACTTCAGAATCAAACCCCCAAACTTTTTCCAAGATCCGATCACGAGTTAAAACAATATCTTGATTTTCAAGAAGCATCTGCAGTAAATCGAACTCTCTTTTGGTCAAAACAATCTCAGTGTCCCCTCTTTGAATAAGATGAGAATCCAGGTTTACGCATAAGTCTTTATGAACTAAGACGGACACTTTTTCTTTTGCTGGCTCACTCGTTCTTCGAGTCAATGCACGTATTCTGGCAAGTAATTCTTCAATGGCAAAAGGCTTGACGATATAATCATCTGCCCCACTATCAAGACCTGAAACACGGTCCATTACACTATCTCTAGCTGTAATCATAATAACAGGTGTTTGTTTTAATCGACGAATTCGTCGACAAACCTCCATCCCACCTAACGAAGGCAGCATTAAATCGAGTAATATGACATCAAACTCTCCTTCAATTGCCCTCTCAAGACCTTTTCTTCCATCCAAAGAAAGTGTCACTTCATACCCTTCGTGTTGTAATTCAAGTTCGATAAATCGTGCTAAGTTTTTTTCATCTTCAATGACTAAAACGCTTTTGTCCACCTTTTTCGTCTCCTTTTAATCTTACACAAGACTAATTAGATCTACTCAGTCATTCGTTCGATCGCATGTGTTAGAGAAAAACCTTTCTCAGTCAGATCGTTTTGATCGTGTGTCATCATTTTTATCTTTTTCTACATTGTAGCCTATATCGGTAAAAAATACAGAATTGTGTTTGGGAATGGGGCTTTTGATCTTTTTCTTAGCAAAAAGCTGACCTCAGAAAGGTCAGCTTCTTACATTTATCCTCGTACTGCTTGAATTAACTCAAAAATTTCATCTCGCTTACCTTTATGAAGAAGATCAACGATTCGACTACCGACAATCACTCCATCGCCAAGTGAAGAAATTTCTCTTACTTGCGCTGGTGTGGAAATGCCAAACCCAGCTAATACTGGCACATCACTATGTTTCTTTAATTTATCAATAAAGCTTTCTAGTTTTTCACTGACTTCTGATCTAGCACCAGTTATACCTGTTACCGTAACGGCGTATAAGAAACCTTCAGATGCTTTTGCTAGACTCTCAATTCGCTGATCAGGGCTCGTCAATGTGACAAGCTGAATCAAAGCAAGATCGGTTTGTTGCATATGCTGTTCAAATAGTGATCGTTGTTCAAGTGGAACGTCTGGAATAATCAATCCGTCAACGCCTGCATTTTCACTATCCTTAAAAAATCGTTCCAAACCATATTTGAATACAGGATTAATATAGGTCATTAAAACAATCGGGACGGTTACATCTTGACGAATTTCTTGTAACGTATCAAAGATTTTTTTCAACGTTGTACCTTGCTTGAGAGCCCGTTTCCCTGCTTCTTGAATCGTTGGACCATCTGCTACTGGATCAGAAAACGGAATGCCAAGTTCAATAACCGTGGCACCTGATTGTTGTAAAAACAATAGTTGATCTCTTAAATTTTCTAATCCATGATCACCTGCCATAATATATGGAATAAAGGCTTTCTCTCCATTTTGATTGACCTGCTCGATCGCCTGTTGAATTGTTCTTTTACCCATTCGCACGTTCCTCCAATGCACTTTTTACTGTCATGACATCTTTGTCACCGCGCCCTGAAAGACAGATAACGATGATGTGCTCCTTGGGAGAATTTTTCGCCACTTCGACCGCTTGATGTATGGCATGAGCCGTTTCTAGGGCAGGGATAATCCCTTCTGTCTGACACATAAGCTGAAGCGCATCGAGGGCTTCAGCATCAGTTACAGAGGTGTACTGCACTCGATTTATTTCGTGTAGATAACTATGCTCTGGTCCAATACCTGGGTAGTCTAAACCAGCGGATATAGAATGTGCTTCTTGAATTTGTCCATCTTCATCTTGGAGTAAATACATCATTGAGCCGTGAAGGATTCCAACATCACCAGCAGTTAGCGTTGCGGCATGCTTACTCGTTTCAATACCAGATCCAGCGGCTTCGACACCAATTAACTTAACATCTTCATCTTCAATGAACGGATAAAACATCCCCATGGCATTACTTCCACCGCCGATACAAGCAATAATCGTATCTGGCAAGCGCGCTTCTTTATCAAGAATTTGCTGCTTTGTTTCTTTCCCAATCACACTTTGGAAGTCCCTTACCATTTGTGGAAATGGGTGTGGTCCAAGTACAGAACCAATAATATAATGCGTGTCCAAGACATTTGACACCCAGTAGCGCATGGCTTCATTTACCGCATCTTTTAGTGTGCCGCTGCCGTGTGAGACACTCACGACTTTCGCACCTAGCAGTTCCATTCTAAACACGTTCAGCTGCTGGCGTCTTATATCTTCTTCCCCCATATAAATGACGCATTCTAAGTTAAGGAGGGCACAAACAGTCGCAGTCGCTACACCATGTTGACCTGCGCCTGTTTCCGCCACAATTTTTTTCTTCCCCATACGAACAGCAAGAAGTGCTTGGCCAATCGTGTTGTTGATTTTATGAGCACCTGTATGGTTCAGGTCTTCTCTTTTTAGATAGATCTTTGCTCCACCCGTTTTTTTCGTTAAATTTCCAGCAAAATAAAGTGGATTCTCTCTTCCAATGTAATCGTGTAAATAATGATCTAACTGTTGATGAAAAGAAGAATCTTTTTGTGCTTCTTCGTAGGCTTCTTGTAATTCAATCACTGCTTGCATTAACGTTTCAGGTACAAATCGTCCACCGAATTGCCCAAACTGTCCGTTTTGATCTGGTTGTGTGTAACTCATGATTGCTCACTCCCCGCTTTCGCTCGTTGAATAAATTCCTGAATCTTCTGTCCATCTTTTACGCCGTCTGTCTCCACACCGCTTGATACATCGACTGCATACGGTTTAACCGTTTTAATGGCTTGTGTAATATTTTCTACAGATAATCCCCCAGCGAGAATTAAACTAGTCTTTTTTTGCTGATTTTGAATCAGCGACCAGTCGAACGTGTGTCCACTTCCGCCTCGATACGTCGAACCGGGTGCATCAACCAAGTGATAATCAACTGGATAATCGTTCGTTTGATCAAAATCCTCAACGCTGTTTATACTAAATGCTTTTATGACAGGCTTAGAAATACTCGCACAAAATTCGGCCGTTTCATCACCATGCAACTGTACAATGTCTAATCCAACCTGCTGAATCGTTTCTTCAAGTTCTTCTTTTGTTGGATTCACAAATACACCGACACTTTTGACTGTAGAAGGTAACATAGCGACAAGTTTTTGCGCTTGCTCAATGGATACGTTTCGTTTACTAGGTGCAAAGACAAATCCAATAAAATCAGCCCCGCTACTGACAGATTCACGAACATGTTCTTCTTGTTGTAAACCACAAATTTTTACTTTCATTTTGTCACACACTTGCGTGGCACTTGGAGTGATTGAAGTAGACCTGAAACATTGGTAGTACGCATCAACACTTCACCAACAAGCACCCCACTTGCTCCACTTTCAGCAGCATAGGAGGCTTCTTTGGCAGTTAAGATTCCACTTTCACTAATAAAATGAATGTCTTCTAACGGCATCTTTTCAGCAAGCTGTTTACTAATGGCAAGATCCACTTCAAATGTTTTTAAGTTTCGATTATTCACGCCAATAATCGTCGCGTCAATGGCAAGTGCCCGTTCAAGTTCTGCCTCATTATGAACTTCAACTAAAACTTCTAATGCTAACTCACTTGCTTTGTTGTACAACCGCTGAAGGGATGCTTGGTCTAATGCAGCAACAATAAGTAACACGATCGAGGCACCCGCTGTTTTTGCCCGAATGAGTTGTACCTCATCGATGATAAAATCTTTACACAATACTGGGATGGACACAGCTTCGGCTACATTTGTTAAATCTTCCATTGACCCTTTAAAAAACGCTTCATCTGTTAAAACAGAAATAGCAGATGCACCATTTGATTCATATTGTTTGGCTTGTTCCACCGGATTTACGTCACCATTGATAATTCCTTTCGAAGGAGATGCTCGCTTAATTTCGGCAATTACACCCAATGTCTCTTTTTCATCTAAACGTTCTTTGAGCGTTGCTTTTATTGTTTGCTTCGCTTTTCGTTTAAGTAAATAGGAAGAGTCTTTTTTTATACGTGCAACCTCTTCGACTTTTTTATCAAGTATGGTATCTAAGATAGTTCGAGTCATTGTGCCAACTCCTTACTGTTACTAAAATAAACGAGGGTATTCAATCTTTCTAGTGCGTTTAATGAGTCAATGCTTTGTTTGGCCAGTTCAATCCCTTTTTTAATCGAGGGCACCGTCCCGTGTGCAAATAACGCAAGTCCAGCATTTAATAAAACCGTATCTCGGTAAGCGGATGGCTCTCCGTTTAATACAGAAAGTAATATTTCGGCATTACGTTTGGCATCTCCACCAATAATTTCTTCTTTTGCGATCTTCGGTAAATCTACATCTTCCGGCTTTAGTGTAACGGTTTTCACTTGATTATTCTCAATAATCGCTAAGTGATTTTCTCCCGCAAGTGATGCTTCATCCATATGGTCTGCTCCACTGATCACGATTCCGCGATTTCGTCCAATTCGGTGTAGTGCCTCAGCTATCGTGTTAAGCATCTCTCTTCTATAAATACCGACGAGCTGTGATTGTAAATCGAGCGGGTTTGTTAGGGGTCCAATTAAATTGAAAATCGTTGGAACACCTAGTTCTTTTCTCGCTCTCATGACTTTTTTAATCCCAGGGTGCACGTGAGGTGCAAATAAAAACGCAATATTGTTAGTCTTTAGCAGGCGACTAACTTCCTCCCTTGAAAAATCCAGCCGAACACCTAAGTACTCTAAAACATCCGCACTTCCAGTTTTACTTGATACACTACGATTGCCGTGTTTCGCAATGGCCACATTGGCACCAGCTACAACGAAAGCTGAACATGTACTGATGTTAAAACTTTTTGAGCCGTCGCCACCTGTTCCACAATTATCCATCACATTTGGTAGCGGTGATTCTATTTGAAGGGCGTGTTTTCGTACTACTTTTACTAGGCCTACGATTTCATCAGCTGTTTCACCCTTCTCTTTAAGCGCAAGTATAAATGACTTGATCAATTGATCATTTGTATCTTCATTAAACATCGCTTCACTTGCTTTCATCATTTCTTGTTCGGTTAAACTCTGACTGTTTTGTACTTTTTCGAGCAACTCTCTCATCTAGCTCCACTCTCCTATCTCTTCTCATCTCGTCTTTTCACTCAGCTAAAAATTGAACGACTTTTTTTACAAATGCTTTTCCATCCCTTGTACCGATCGACTCTGGATGAAATTGAAGTCCTATTATAGGCTGTGTTTTATGCATCACAGCCATGATTTCTCCATCATCTTGGGCAGTCGCGATTTCTTCTAACTCAGCAGGCAGTGTGTTTCGATCGATGGCAAGCGAGTGATAGCGCATTACATCAATCGAATCATCCTCCCCAAAAAGCTGTGGCTCTGTGTGACAAATGGACGACACCTTCCCGTGCATGACATTTGTTGCTTTACCAACGGTTGCCCCAAATGCAACACCGATCGCCTGATGACCTAAACAAACACCTAAAATGGGGATCGTTTCGCCTAGCTCTTTCACTACTTCCACACAAATCCCTGCATCTGTTGGGTGACCAGGTCCAGGTGAAATCACAATTAAAGATGGACCAAGCTCAATGATTTCTTGTATCGTCAATCGGTCGTTTCGAACAACCTTCACTTCGCCTATTTCTCCTAAATACTGATACAAGTTGTAGGTAAAAGAATCATAATTATCGATGAGCAATATCATGATCTCACCTCCAGCAACGAACGTGCTTTGTTCAACGTTTCTTGGTATTCCATCGCAGGTATAGAATCATAAACGATACCTGCTCCAGCCTGTACGTGTGCCACTCGATCTTTAATGACCATCGTTCGAATCGCTAGAGCAAAATCAAGGTTACCATCAAAACCAACATACCCTACAGCCCCCGAATACACACCACGTTTTACTTTTTCAAGCTCATTGATCAGCTGCATGGCACGAATTTTTGGCGCGCCCGACACTGTCCCTGCAGGTAAAGTAGAAATCAGTGCTTCAAGACCTGACATGTCGGACTTGAGTACCCCTTTTACCTCGGACACAATATGCATGACATGTTGATACTTTTCAATGGTCAAGTATTTTGTTAATTCAACCGTTCCAATCTCACACACTTTGCCTAAATCATTGCGACCTAAGTCAACTAACATTCGATGTTCAGCTAACTCTTTTTCATCGTTTAAAAGATCTTTTTCTAAATTTGAGTCCTCTTCTTTCGATTGACCTCTTTTTCTCGTACCCGCAATTGGATTCGTTGTCACATCACGGCCTGTTACTTTAATCAAACTCTCTGGCGAAGCACCGAGTACCGTATAATTATCAAATTCGATAAAAAACATGTAAGGAGAAGGATTATCTAGTCTCAGCTTTCTGTAAAACGAAAATGGTGAGCCTTCAAATGGTGCACTTAAACGTTGTGACAATACAATTTGAAAAATATCTCCATCGCGAATATGTGATTTGGCAACCTCTACTGCTTCGTGGTAATCAGACTGTTCAATATTGGATACGTACGCTAAAACGGACAATTCATCCAGCCCAGGCTGTACGTTTTTATAATGAGAAAGTTGCTTTTTAATGCTGTTGACTTTTTGTTCAAGTTCTTGCATCGTGTATTTATTTTTCGGATTCAGTGCAGTGATCGTCACTTCATACTTTTTATGGTCGTAGATGACGATCGTGTCATAGAGCATCAGATGAACATCTGGCATCTCTAGCTGATCGGATGGCAATTCACCAATTTCTTCATACATGCGAATCGCATCGTAGCCAATGTATCCGATTGCCCCTCCTGCAAAAGGCATATCACTCAGAGCTTGAACCTGTTGTTCTTTCAGTAAACGTTCCAATTGATCAAGCGGTTTTCCATTTACTCGATCAAAATCGCCACTGGAAGTTTCCTTAATCAATGTTTCATTCCCTTGTCCTATGAACTCCATATAAGGGTTGGCCCCTATAAACGAATACCTTCCTGACTCCTCATGCTTTAAAGAGCTCTCTAGTAAACACTTTTTGGATCCTTCTAAACTCTGGAAAATGGAAATAGGTGTTAACGAATCTCCATTCACCACTTCTGTCTTAAAATAACTCTTCTCTACTCTGCTCAACTCTTACACCTCTCTTCACCGCTTACGGTGGATTAAATTAGCATAAAAAAACTCCGCACAGAAAAATTTCTGTACGGAGGACGGGTTGACCCGCGGTACCACCTCACGTTAGAGCATATGCTCCCACTCGTTGACGTATCGCCAAATCCTGTAACGTGGATTATTCGTTTGCTCCTACTCGATTCAAAGCAACTCTCACGGGCCCATTCAAATACTGCACTGTCCTGCTTTCACCACCCGCAGGCTCTCTGATCAGCGCTCATTATTCTACTCTTCCCAGTCTTCGATTATTATTTAAATATAAAAAAGCCTTCCTGTCCTAATAAAGGACGGGAAGACCCGTGATACCACCTTTGTTGGTTAAAAAATAAACCCACTCATTGTAGAAGCATGTCATACGCTCTCTACCACTATTATCGGTCGTGAACCGTCTACGCCTACACCAATAAAAGGTTCAGCAAGATGCTCAGAAGTCCATTCATATAATGCCTTTACTGGTTCGCACCATCCACCAGCTCTCTAAAAAAGACACTCATACTACTACTCTTCATCATCGCGTTAAAAGATTCAATTTGTTTATTATAGTAGTCCATTCAAAAAATAATGTCAATCATAAATATTTACTTTGGTACGACGACTATACCCACAAATAAAGATCACATGTATCTTTAGAATGAGTTAAGACAATAATCCAGGATTATGCGCAAGAATATGTTCTTTCGCACGGCGAGCCATTACTTGATACGTATCTTCTTCATCTGTTTTCGTATGTTTGACAATTGAAAATGCAAAAGGAGAAACATCTTTATTTTCAAGTTCAAAGTAATCAGTAAAGGTCGCATTGCCAATCAAATCGATTCGTTTATAATCGTCATTCTCGCGGTGAATCACACATTTCACTCGTCCCCCATCATTATAAACATCGATGGATTGACCAGGTTCGCTATGACCTAACAAAACTTGTACTAAGCTTGACGAAGACATTGCCGTACCACATGCATTGGTAAAACCAACCCCTCGTTCAAACGTTCGAACAAAAATTTCATCCTTATCAAGAGGAACGACAAAACTTACATTCACGCCATCTTTGAACCATGGGTTTGGTGAATTAAATTGTTCTGCAAGTGTTTGTTGAACATCACTCGTAAGCACCTCTGCTGTGACCGTCGAAATCAAGTGTGGATTCGGTACAGCGACAGCTGAAAACGCAAGATCTGGGTGCCAATCCAATACAGGTTGATTGATGAGATCATTTGAAGAGAGAGCAAGCGGGAGTGCGTCTAGATCAAATAGAATAGGTGAGATCTCAACAGCATACGTTGGAATCGTTCCAAACAACGACTCGACTTGTTCAACTGTAAGATTCGCTTTCATTGTTTCAACAACAAATTTGGTTTCACCATCACGCTCAGCGATATAACGAGCTGCACAACGCAATCCATTGCCACACATTGAAGCTTCTGATCCATCGGAATTAAACACGCTCATTTTTGCGTGTGCTGTTTTGCTTGATGAGATGTATAACACCCCATCCGCTCCTATAGAATGTTGCCTATTACATAGTGACTTAGCTAATTGAGCGCGTTCTGTATCATTGAATGAATGCTCTAAAAGCGTTTCATCAAGTATAATAAAATCATTGCTTGAACCATGACATTTAATTACCTTTATGTTCATTTCTGTTTCCCCCTAAAAGCATCCTACAGTAATCATTTAAGATTGCCATATAATATTTTTTTCCGCAAGAAATCTTTTCCTACAACATGGCTGTATATACATACATAGGTTAGTGATTAAGAGATTTGAGGATTCTCAGTTTTATTTTGATCTAGAATCGAGTAGAGAAATGTGGAGAATAGGGCCGTTATCTTATTCGGTTCGATATAAATTCTGCCTCAATTTATTATATGACAAAATGGATGGCGGGATATCATGAGTTGATTTAATCGCTAGCATCTGAAGAAAAATTGTTGAAAATACATCCACATACTTTTTCAGCAAGACAAAAAATGAATAGATACTTAATAACAGGTATACTTTTGAACTTTTTTGAATTTTTAATTTTAAAAAATAACTCAAGACGCAACCACCTCTTATTCAAGTGGTTACTTCTTGAGTGTATTCGTTATATAAACGGCATAAAGTGAAGGATGAAATAAAGTAAAAACAGCCCTGCAATAATGTACAGAGTCTTCGTTACTTCCTTCGCCTTCCCCGTAATGAATTTGATAAATGGATAAAGGATAAAGCCAATTGCGATTCCGTCTGCAATACTAAATGTAAATGGAATCATCACAATCAACATAATGGCTGGAATTGACTCAGTGAAATCTTCTAAGTTCAAATGTTTCATATGCTGAATCATTAAAATGCCGATAATGATTAAAATCGGTGCAATCGCATGATCAGGTATGAATCCCATGTAAGGGATAAACAGCGCAGAAGCGATAAATAATACACCGGTAGTTAAAGCCGTTAAACCCGTACGACCTCCTGCAGCCATAGCAGCGGTTGACTCAACTGTCGCAACAGTCGGACTCGTGCCCAAGAAACCTGAACTTAATACAGACAATGCATTTGCTTTAAGTGATCGACTAAACGCTTCTGGTCGTTTTATAAACGATACGTGCCCATGAATTAAGCCGATATTTTCAAAAACCAGCACCATAGTTAAAGAAAAAATGCCGATCCAAAAAGGTATTTCTAGCCATTTTTCAAAAGAGAGTTGAAACCAAACAACGGATTCACTTGTGACCGATATTTGTGTTGCATTTGAAGGTTCGATATTCATGATAAATGCAAGTGCAGTTCCAAATAAGATCGTCCAAAGAAAATGTCCAGGAACGTTTTTAACAAAGAGCACAATCGCTACTAAAAACGTAAGAATCGTTGCGATTGCAGCAGGTTCTGCAAAATCACCAATGGCGATCAGTGAGTGGTCTCCTTGTGTGACGAGCGATCCTTTTTCAAGCCCGATTAGGAGTAGAAAAAAACCTAGTCCTATGGTAATTGCATCCTTCAACGATTGAGGAATGGCTTCACTCAAAATCGTTGATAGCTTCGTAAATGCAACAACAATAAGCAAAACGCCTGATATCGCTACTATTCCGAGTGCTTCTTGCCATGTAAAGCCCATTGCATGAACAAGTGTGTACGTAAACATCGCATTGATTCCCATTCCTGGGACCAAAATAATCGGTGTATTTCCGATAAAGGCCATCATAATACACCCAAGTGCACATGTTGCGATCGTCGCGATCACAGCTCCTTCAAACGGCATCCCCGATTCAGATAAAATCAATGCGTTGACCGCTACGATGTAAACGATCGTGAAAAACCCAACAACCCCAGCCATTACTTCTTGTTTAAACGAAGTTTGATGACTCGTTAAACCAAACATTCTTTCTACTACTTTCATAATAATTGCCTGCCTTTGCAAGCGCCCTCTCCCTACCCGCTCAACCTCAAAAGTGAGGTCAGCCACCAAGAGTTATTATACTGCACTAAGTGAGCATTGTCATTAAAATATTCAGCACAAAAGTGCAACGCAGCCTGTTTAGCTAAGGTAAGAATAAGGTGCTCTTTGTCTACTTTACAGCGTAAGGAGACCATAGAGGGACTAGCCACTTGTACTAGAGGAAGAATGTCTCCATGTTTAGCTTATCCACACATAAATATAGTATCCAAGCCAAACAATTAGAAAAGAGCCAGTCGTGGTAACTGGCTCTTTTGAAACTCCTAACTCTTATACATCCATTTTTTTAAACAAGCTTGCCATTTCAATCGCAGCGGTTGCAGCTTCCCAGCCTTTGTTCCCTGCTTTCGTTCCTGCGCGTTCTATTGCTTGCTCAATTGTATCTGTCGTTAGAACGCCGAAAATGACTGGTAGTCCTTCATTTAGAGCAATGTTTGCTACACCTTTTGCAACTTCTCCACTGACATACTCAAAATGAGGTGTTGCACCACGAATGACTGTACCTAGTGTAATGACTGCATCATACTTACCTGACTTCGCTAAACGTTGCGCAACGACCGGGATTTCAAATACCCCTGGCACCCATGCAATAGATACGTCTTCATCGTTTACACCATGACGTTTCAATGCATCCTCTGCACCACCAAGTAATTTGCTTGTAATAAATTCATTAAAACGACCTACCACAATCGCTATTTTCAAATCCGTCCCAACTAAATGTCCTTCATAAATGTTTTTCATCAATACGACCTCCTAAAGATTAAGCATGTGTCCAAGCTTCGTTTTTTTAATTTCCATATATTTTGCATTTTGCTCTTTTGTGGGCATTTGGATCGATACACGTTCAACAACTTCTAACCCGTAACCATTTACCCCCGCAATCTTACGAGGGTTATTCGTTAAAATACGCATTTTTGTGACACCAAGATCTTTTAAGATTTGAGCGCCTATCCCGTAATCTCGTAAGTCAGCAGCAAATCCAAGTTTATGATTTGCTTCAACTGTATCTAACCCCTCTTCTTGAAGCTTGTATGCTTTAAGTTTATTAACGAGTCCAATGCCACGGCCTTCTTGTCTCATATACAGCAAAATCCCGTGATCTTCTTTTTCAATTTGAGAAAGTGCTGCAGCAAGCTGGGGACCACAATCGCAACGATGGGAACCAAACACATCCCCTGTCAAGCATTCTGAATGAACGCGTACGAGTACTGAATCAACGGAAGAAATATCTCCTTTTACAAGCGCCACATGTTCCTGCCCTGTTAACGTTTCTGTATAGGCAACGGCTCGGAACTCTCCATACTCTGTTGGCATATGTACATCCACTTCACGTTGAATCAACTTCTCTTTCTTGCGTCGATACGCGATTAAATCTTGAATGGTAATCAATTTTAAATCAAATTTTTCAGCGATTTCTACTAGATGGGGTACGCGTGCCATCGTGCCATCTTCTTTGATGATTTCACAAATGACCCCCGATGGCTTTGAACCAGCTAACACAGCAAGATCAACCGCAGCTTCTGTATGACCTGCACGTTTTAGTACGCCCCCTTTTTTTGCGACAAGCGGAAAGATGTGACCTGGACGGTTAAAATCTGTTGCAGTTGCACTTGAATGAACTAGCTCTCGTACCGTTAATGCTCTCTCGGGGGCACTAATTCCCGTTGTCGTTTCAATATGGTCAACACTCACAGTAAAAGCCGTACCGTGTGAATCTGTATTCCTGTCTGTCATCGGTTTTAGCTCTAGTTCATTTGCACGCTCTTCAGTAATCGGCACACACACAAGTCCGCGGCCTTCTGTTATCATAAAATTGATTATATCTGGAGTGACGGCTTCTGATAAAGCGATAAAGTCACCTTCATTTTCACGGTCCTCATCATCCACGACAATGACTACTTTCCCTCTTTTTAAATCTTCTAATGCGTCTTCGATGCGGTTGAACATAACGTCATCCTCCTAATCCATAAAACCATGTTTTTGTAAAAATGATTCGTCAACGCTATTCTTCTTAGGCTGCGTAGTACCTGGCTGCTGGAAACGCTGAATATATTTCGCGATCATATCACATTCAATATTGACTCGATCACCCATTTTTTTCGACCCAACAATTGATTCATCAACTGTTTGAGGGATTAGTGAAATCATGATTGCCGTATCCTCTACGTCAAAAACCGTTAATGAAGTACCATCAACAGCAACTGAACCTTTCACTATAAAATAAGGCATGAGAGTCGGATCCATTTCAATATAAATGTAAATCGCATTTTCTTTTTGTTTACGGGAAATAATCGTTCCAGTACCATCAATGTGACCTGAGACAAAGTGGCCTCCAAATCGACCATTTGCTGCCATCGCACGTTCTAAATTAACGCGAGAACCGGTTTTTAATTGATGCAATGTAGACGCTTTAACAGTCTCTGGCATCACATCAACTGAAAACGTTTGATCAGTGAATTCTGTTACCGTTAAACAAACACCGTTTACAGAAATACTATCGCCTAGCTGAACGTCACTTACTACCTTTGGTCCTTTAATTGTTAACACCATCGACTCGCTCCCACGTGTCATTGAAACAACAGAACCAACTTCTTCAATAATGCCTGTGAACAATCATCGTCACCTTCTTTCTTGCAAAAGAGCTGTTACTTTAATGTCTGGTCCAATCGTATGCATTGATTCGATTGAAAGTTTCCAGGCGTCATCCATTTTCAATACACCTGCACCATTAAAGACAGAGAAAGCACGCCCATTGCCTACTATTTTTGGTGCGATATACATAACCAATCGGTTTACTAGCTTTTGGTCCAAAAATGCTCCATGCACTTTGGCTCCACCTTCTACATAAATAGAATGAATTTTTTCTTCGCCAAGTCTTTTTAATAGCTCTGGCAATAGAATTTTTTCTTCAGCCATACGAATAATCCATACTTGATTGTGTCTCGTAATTAGTTGTTCTCGTTCTTTAGATGCGCTTTTTCCACAAATCACCCAAGTCCGCGCGCATCCATCCGTTAGAATAGTGGAATGATCCCCTATTGATAATGCTGTATCTAAAACAATTCGAATCGGAGAAACTCCTCCATTGGGCAGTCTAGTCGTGAGAGATGGATTATCCGCTTTTACTGTGTTTGCCCCAACTAAGATGGCATCATGAAGATGTCGATCTAAATGAACATCCTCTCTTGCTTCAGGTGATGTGACCCATTTACTATCTCCTGTTTCTGTCGCAATTTTGCCATCTAATGTCATTGCTGCTTTAAGTGTGACAAATGGTGTTTGTGTTGCAACATGATAAAAGTAAAATTCATTTAATGAGCGAGCTTCTTCTTCACAAACACCAACCACCACGTTAATTCCAGCTTGTTTCAGACGAGCAATTCCTTTACCAGCAACGATCGGGTTTGGGTCGGCCGAACCAATCACCACTCGCTTTATTCCCTTTTCAATAACTAATTCTGCACATGGCGGCGTTTTCCCAAAGTGTGAGCAAGGTTCGAGCGTGACATAAATCGTTGCTCCTCGTGCCTCGTCATCTGCTTGCTTTAACGCATTTACTTCAGCATGCCCTTCTCCAGCTCTTAAATGTGCACCCATCCCAATCACTCGGCCATCTTTCACCACAACCGCTCCAACTGCCGGGTTTGGAGACGTTTGCCCCATTGTACTTTTCGCCATTTCAATAGCTAACTTCATCCATTTTTGATCCATGCTATCACCTTTCTTCTTTTTGGATGACAACAAAAAAGCCCCCTATAATCGTTTGTAGGGGGCGATGAAAGCATAGATAAATAAGCGTTTAAGTGAACAATTTTTTCACCTAATCGCTTCTTCCTTCTCCCATCCAGACTTTCACTGTCGGCTTTGGAATTTCACCAAATCCACCGGCATCGCCGGGTCACGGACTGAGGACCGAGGTCCATCACCGCCGGTAGGGAATTACACCCTCCCCGAAGGATAACTGATTCGATTGTAATCTCATTATGTCTGATAAATCAGTGTTTTGTAAAGGTTTTTGTCTTCGGATTACCTGTCGTTTATATGAAAACTGATAATTTCCGAGTGGATAGATGAAGTCGAAGATATGAATTTATTTTAACTATAAATAATGAATACTGTAAGTACACCAAATATCTTCTGACAGTTTCTTTTAATTAAATTAGTACAACATTAGTTCAAAAAGGTATTTTTGTTTTTGGGGACGAGAAAGCACAAAATTTGATGTACTTACAGAAACTGATATCTAATAATTGTTCATTGTTTGATTACAGCCATTAGATTTTACCACCATTGACATATTTCTTACCAATGTTCGCCAAGGAATTTACCGTACATTACCAATGGATTTACCAGTGAATGAAAAAGCTCTACAGATTAACATTTTGATAATCTGTAGGGCTTTTTTGTACAGAGATAATAAAGTTGTTTAAAAAATAAAAAGTCGTTTAAAAATTTCATTTTGTTTTGAAATTATACAACTAAAGTAAGCAGGTTTGTTGAAGAAGAAGTAATTGACATAGACTATATTTACGATTAGAATTCTACTATTCAATAAATTAATTGAATAGTTGAGAGGGGCTTTTACATGCTTAATGAACGAAATTTAAAGGACTTATTATATCAAGAGTTCGCAAGGATAGGGAAAAGTTTATCAAGCCCTAAACGATTGGAAATTCTTGACCTTTTATCACAAGGTCCTAAGTCTGTGGATGCTTTAGCAAAAATTACAACCATGTCTGTTGCTAATGTATCTCAACACTTGAAAACTCTTTTCAATTCGAGGTTAGTTAAGTTTAAGAAGGAAGGAAACTACGTCATATACGAACTAGCGGATGAAGTAATTTCTGATTTTTTAAACTCATTGCATGCATTATCAGAAAAGCAGCATATGCAGGTACAACAAATAAAAGAAGAGTTTTTAAATAATCAACTTGGTATAGAAGGGATAACTCTTTCAGAGCTTAAAGATCGAATGGATAAAGGTGAGGTTTTACTGTTGGATGTAAGATTGAAAGAAGAATATGAAAAGGCTCATATTCCTGGTGCTGTTTCTATTCCTATCGAAGAATTGGAAGATAAACTTTCGTCTTTGCCAGCCAATTGTAATGTAGTTGCTTATTGCAGAGGACCTTATTGTTTAATGTCGGCAGAAGCAGTGGAAATTCTGAAGGCAAAAGGGATTACTGCATTTCGATTGGAAGACGGTGTTAGAGAATGGCAACAATTAACGAAATAATTACATTAGTTCGGGGGATTAAAAATGAAATTAGGGATCATTTTGGAGACAAAAGAGCCTGAGAAAGCGTGGAATGCTTTTCGATTTGCTAATGCTGGATTAATGAAAGAACATGAAGTCAAAATTTTTCTAATGGGTGAAGCCGTTGAATGTGAAAACATTGAACATCCAAGGTTTAAAGTTAAGGAAGAAATGAATAAATTTGAGGAATTAATGGGTGAACTATTGGCTTGCGGAACATGTTTAAAATCGAGATTACTAGATAAAACATCTTCATGTCCGATTTCTACAATGGATGATTGTATTAAGGTTGTAGAATGGGCTGACAAAATGGTTACGTTTTAATCATCAAGATAAATCAATAAATATAAGAAGGTGTTTATAAGTGTTCGGTAAAGAACAAGATTCAATCGACAGTTATATAGATTCACCAGAAAAGCTAAAAAAATTATATAGACGAGTGTTGTTTGTTGTGAGTCTATCACAAATTTTTGGTGGGGCGGGACTTGCGGCAGGGATTACGGTAGGTGCTCTTTTGGCCCAACAAATGCTTGGAACTGATGCCTATGCAGGAGTTCCGTCAGCTTTATTTACTTTAGGGGCAGCAGGAGCAGCTTTAATCGTAGGAAAACTTTCTCAACGTTATGGACGTCGTACAGGTTTATCGACAGGTTTTATTGTAGGTGGACTCGGAGCAATTGGAGTTGTGATTGCTGCCATGATGAATAGTGTAATTCTTTTATTTTCTTCTCTCCTAATTTATGGCGCAGGAACTGCAACAAATTTACAAGCTCGTTATGCAGGGACTGATTTAGCAAACAATAAACAACGAGCAACTGCAATCAGTACTACAATGGCTATGACAACATTCGGGGCTGTTGCAGGTCCGAATTTAGTAGAAATTATGGGTAAATTTGCTCTTTCCATTGGTGTTCCGGCTCTTGCAGGTCCATTTATTTTATCAGCTACAGCATTTATCTTAGCAGGACTTGTACTTTTTATTATGTTGCGTCCCGATCCATTAAATATTGCAAAAAGGATAGCAGCTTATAAACAAAAAAATGAGCATGGAAATAAATCGGATTCTGTTGATAAAACAATAAATAAAAAAGGTCTTACAGTCGGTGCAACGGTTATGGTTCTAACTCAAATTGTAATGGTTGCAATTATGACCATGACACCAGTCCATATGAAACATCATGGTCATGGTTTAGCTGAAGTCGGAATTGTTATAGGATTTCATATAGGTTCAATGTATCTACCTTCACTTGTAACAGGTATTCTTGTTGATAAAATTGGTCGAACAGCAATGAGCATAGCTTCGGGTATTACATTGTTATTCGCTGGCTTATTAGCAGCATTCGCACCAAGTGATTCAATGATTCTGTTAGTAATTGCTCTTTCTTTACTTGGATTGGGATGGAACTTTGGTTTAATTAGTGGTACTGCTCAAATAGTTGATTCTACAGAGCCTTCAACACGTGCGAAAACACAAGGAACACTTGATGTTTTTATTGCATTAGCAGGAGCTTCTGGCGGTGCTCTTTCGGGAATGGTAGTAGCTAATACAAGTTATGCTACATTATCTTTGAGTGGAGGATTTTTATCCTTAGTTCTTATACCTGTTGTGATTTGGTCTCGTAGAGGTAGAGCATAATAGAGTTTTAAAAAATTGAATAACTTTGTTACACACGATGTTCAAAGTTGATGGCCCGATATTTTCAGCCCATTCAACCGCAGCTTCTGGTGTTTGAATGTTATCATTATTATCCATATTGTCATTTTTTTTGATATTATCTTTTACAATTTTATATACTCAACTAATTCTGGAGTAATAAGTAATTCAAATATGTTTCATAATAATCTCCTTTAACAATTAATTTAAATTTTCAATTAACTTTTAACCCCATAAGAATATCATCCACAAGATTTTCATCATTTAACTTAATTTCATCTTTCTTAACACCTTCAACCTTAAAACCAAGTTTTTCATATAGTTTTATAGCTCTAGGATTATTTGAGAATACTCCAAGAGCTAATTTCTTTATCCCTGAGTTTTTTTGAGCCCATTCTATACCTGTATTCAATAGAATAGTTCCAATTCCTTGACTCCAATTTTCTCTCTTAACCCCCATCCCAATATTTACAACATGAGAAACTCTTTGTCTCGAACCTTTGGATAAGAATATGAATCCTACAATTGATTTTTTCTCATCTTCCATAACGAAGGTAGCCCCTCCATTATCAAAATTTCTCTTCATCAAAAATTCTTCTTCTTGAGAATTTAATTCTGGTGGAATTGTGATAAAAAAGTTTGTATTGGCTACTAGATCTTTCTTTATATTATAAATATGTATAGCGTCTTGCACAGTTGCTAGTCTACAATTCATGTTCTTTTACCCCCACTATTTTTGTCCCCAACACTATAAAAAGCAACATGTGAAATATTCTAAATGAGATAATCACATTGTAATGCAAATTGCACAAAAAGAAGATGAAAATTTTCTTAATATTAAACCGTGTTGTACCCTTCAAAAGAATTCGATAGTTAAATATAAAAGCTTAACTGTTATTATGTTCTTTTGCTTTCTCAGATATAATTTCTTCTAAGATCATCCTATATAAATAAATATTGGATTTCTTTCTAAAAAAGGAGTAATATCCTGCTCCAAAAATCAAGATTGAAATGATAAAAAAACAAATCATATAATAAAAAAAGATATTATATACTTCGCTAAATCCATCAACTGATTCATGAAGTTCTTTTGTATAAATTAAAGCCGCTTCTTTATCTTCATATTCTTTTAGGTTAATCTCTAGTAATTTGTTAGCATATTGAAACAGTGATGTTGTTTTGCTAGTTATATATGCAAGTACAAATGTGGGAATAAATGCAATCAATGAAGCAAGGATGATATTTGGTATACCAATAAAATGCTTTGTAGACTCATTAATCTCCAAGTCAGTAGTAATTTTTTTAAACAAATCATTTACTTCATCATGGGTATGATGAACTTTAATTAATTCTTTAATTTTATTTTGATATGTTATAGTTTTCCCATTTAAATTTCCATAACGTTTTTTAAAATATTTTATTGAACTTACATATTCTGAATATCTTCTTCCCATGCTTTCACCTCATTAATTCTATCGAGTTAAAAGTAAATTTTTCACTTATAGGAATCTTTTTTATTTTAACTTCGAATAAGAAAGAAAATCGACTGGAAGGAACAAACGCTTAATCCCTTATATATCAAGGGATTAAGCGCTTGCTTTTGATAACTCTATTATATAAAGCTTCCCTGAAACATTTCAGATTCGATTGTAATCCTATTATGTTTGATAAATCAGTGTTTTGTAAAGGGTTTAACTTTGGTTTACTTGTAATTCCCTGAAAAACACCATCCTATCAAATAGAAATTACTACTAATATACTTATTCGTATGGTCAAATGGATCATATCTCACAAGACCAGTGGCATTATATTACTTCATCTACAAAAGCACACATATTATAGCTACTTTTAATGCACAAATACCGGAAACGATAAATATTTTAATCTTCTGTGTTAGTGGGTCCTTCTTCAATCTCAGCTCTACTAAATATTTCCCTCCCCTCTTGTTCGTTTAACGAAAGAATAGCAGAAATCAACTCCTCCAATTTACTTTTATCTGCATAGTCTTCATTATGAATGACAAGATTACCTATATATCTGTCATAACTTATCCCAAAGGTGAAATAATCTGTCGAGGTTTCTCCTTCTCTGTCTCTGAATTCAACTATAATGTTTTCTCCTGTTTCATCATCAACAATTTCGGGAAGTTTTTCATACACCCCCAAAAAGTTCTCTCCTGCATACACCCTTATCTCTGTTGAAAAACCGACTCTTGCAACTATTGGATCACTTAATGCTTGTACATATCCGTCTGCACCTATTGGCATTACTCTAAACTCATACGTCCCATCAAGATTATTAAGTTTGATGTCTTGGTTTCGTGTAGAACCATACTCTTCGCATGCATTTTTTTCATACTTCACACCTTGAGGTATGACACATTCACCGTTTACAATAATAAATTCAAAAAAATTATTCACATACCAATAAGGTGAATATTCCCATTTTAAAGATATCGTTGATTCTGTAACATCTGTAACTTCAAAATCAACAGGTTTAGGATCAGAGACAGGAGGAACGTCATCCACTGTAATCACATTGCTTACGGTTTCATAGTTAACCCATTTGAAACCAATATTCTGATACCATTTCTGTTTTCCTTTTATTTTCACTTGAAAACTATAAGTCTCACCAACAGTCACTAAACTCCTAAGGGCATAAGTTTTTTCATCACCTGAAATGGAAATCGAATTTTCTTCTTTCCCATTACGAATTAACGTGAGTTTAAGATCTTTATAATTCGAAGATCCTCCAAAAACTGGCCAGTTTACCTCTATGTCTACATATCCATTATCTAAATAATCAACATCAAAACCTTTTACCTCTACCGTAGGGCTTACAAGAAGCGCCCCCACATTAGCTTCTCCATCATGTGCCATAGCCCTATTACCTAGATTTGTTGTAAACATCAAGCATAAAATAAGCATCACTACAAATACTCTGTTCATAGTGAACTTTCTCCTTTCTTTTACAAAGAATATTGTTTAGCTCTGAAGTAGTTACGTTGAATAACCCCATCCCCAGGCGGCCTTGGTGGTTTCGATCGAACATCACAAGGGTCTTCAATCGCTCGAAGTGATTCACCTACAGACCGAAAAAGATGGAGCCTGTTCGAAATGAAGTTACATTCATACAAGAGTTGTTTGGAACCGCATCATAAATTGGAAAACTATGTCTCTATCAAAATGTTTTTGCATCAGAACTAAAAAAATATATTAATTACTAATGACCTCAGTGTTGATAACAAAATTTTCAAGTGTTCTTTCCGTAGGGGCTGTTTGTACCATCAGTATACTATCCAATCTTGAGGATCGGTTCTCTTCTCTGGCTTTAACCGTAAAAGCATAG
Organism: Jeotgalibacillus marinus; assembly: GCF_040801915.1. Taxonomy (NCBI): domain Bacteria; kingdom Bacillati; phylum Bacillota; class Bacilli; order Caryophanales; family Caryophanaceae; genus Jeotgalibacillus; species Jeotgalibacillus marinus. The sequence goes on from NZ_JBFMIA010000005.1 coordinate 104,615, forward strand.
TTAGTAGAAGGCTCTAACCCTTCAACTGTAAAATTCGTTTCTGTTGTTGAGCCAATAACTTTATTGCCCTCCATTTGATAAATATCATATTCTAACGTTACACCGTCAAAAGTAGGCGCCGGGTCCCATTCAAGGGTCACCGTAGTTGATGTTCTCGAGATGTCTTTTATATTTTCAGGGGGGTAAAGATTTCTTGTCGAGAATGAAATCTCCGTTCGGTCTTCCTCACGGTCCCCTAAAACATTAACTGGCTGAACACGGTACGTATATTTTTCATTCGGAAATAAATTCTCATCTTTATACTGTGTTACTTTATAATCCTCAATCGTTGCAATTTCCATGTTATCGCGGTAAATAATCCATTTTTCGACTTCTTCGGGTGTATCCCCCTCATTGGACCATTCTATCCCGATAGAGGTGAATGTCGTATAATAGATCCCTATATAGTCAAGGGTTGGCGGATCGGGTCTATCATCACGAGGGTCTTCGAAGGCTTGGAGTGATTCTGCTACATCTTTTAAATTTCTCCAATTTCCAACCGCAAGATCCAAATCCTCCTCTAATAAGTCAAGGAAGTCTGAGTCTATCCAATTGATCCCGCGTATTAATCCCCCAACCCGACTTTCTAACTCTTCCCAACCACCAACGATATTTTTTTGAAGAATGTTCGTGGTATCGGACACCATTTGAACAATCGGGCTTATTTCATCAAGCAAACTGCTTATATTTCCATGTTGAGACTCGAAATCACTTGCAAAACTGCCCCAACGCGGTTTAAAATCCTTCACTGCATCTTCCTTCTTATAATAAGGCTCAGCAGCCTCCCAGGAACCAGAAATTCTCAATATTCTATCACCGTTTTCCCTATAGGCCTTCTCCTTAGCATCCAAATCATCATACACATCCCAAAATGAAGAGACGACACCTCCCCCCTGATTTGTAAAATCATCCAAAATATCTTGAACACCTCCTAAATTTTGCGCGTCGTTCAGGACGACAGAGCGAAAAGCTTGTAAAGTAGATACGACCTCTTCTACCATTGGGCGTTTACTTTCGATACCGCCCAATAAATCGTTTAGAATCCCCTCAAATTTTTCTTTTGCCTGGTCATCATCTTTTTCGATTTCAGGAATAAGGTCGTATAGCTCCCGAGATGACTCATCAAATTCCTCAGCATACTCAATAACTAACCTAATCGTCTCAAATAACTGTGGGTATACATTATACATCCATACTCGAGCATTATTTCTAGCCGACCTTTGGTATTCTGGCAGGATTTCATTAACCTTATCCACTCCATCAGAGACGTCGTCTAAAAAGTCAGCTATCTCCGCAATCGACTCGTCGTCATCACCTAACTCACCCATGAGATCCTTAAGAGAATTGGATAGGCTATTTTGGGATTTGGGTAAAGATAGATCTTGATACGATAGAATCAAAGTTGAATAGTTCTCCAGTAATTCCAAATCACTATCGAAGTTACTTAATACTTTTTCGAGCTCCCTGGGGGTTGTTAATGACCTTTCATTATTTGCAATACCTATGTTTCCCGGAACCATGGTAGATATTAAACTGCAAAAAAACATAGCTAGAACTATTTTTCTCAAAAGTGCTTTCCTCATTGGTGTTCTCCTCCTTTAAAAATGTTCGCTAAGGAGAGTATTATCTGTCACGAGATAATACTTTCTAAAAAAATTCTGGTGAATAAATCATTTGAAAGAAATATAAACCGACTGTTCTGATGACAGTTTGTGATGCGATTCCAAACAACTTATGTTTGAATTCAACTTCATTTTTGAACAGACTCCACCTGCGGTTGTCCTTTTTATCATATGCATAGCTTCACGCCATTCAATATAGAAGTGGATGATTTACTCCTTGAATCCCAACATAGGGCGCAAATTCCTTCCTACTTGATAGGGGGCACTAAACGAAAGGCTCGTGCCCCCGTAGGAGTCTCACTATTTGTTATAAAGCTCGGCCCGTAGGCAAGGCTTTTGTGGTTTGATTATGCGGCGTCTTCCTCTAGCGACTCTAACCATTCTTTTAGTTCTTTGTCTGTAAAATCGGATGTGTCGATCAATTCATCGAAGTCATAGGCTTTTAAAGCTTCCTCTAAATCTTCTTCAGTGTCTATCCCGTCGAGATTGATTTTGATCGGGTCGTCCGAAGTGTTTGCTTCAAGCTGTTGATTCATTTTAGCTATGTTTTGAGTAGTCCCCCAGGAATCAGAAGCTTCTTTAAAAATGGGCTTTAAGGTGCTTAGATCGTTATCACTCGATACCTGCTCGATCATGATTTGTATACCCTCTTGTGATTTATTCCATGCGTTTGTATAATCATCGAGAGCATTCACTACGTTACCCGTTGTTTCATACATTGCTTCAGATTTCCCTTTGACTGCCGAAGCTTTAGAATAATCATTCTCGGGTCCCTTGACAAAGTTGATTATAGTAGAAATAAGTAGATATAACATGGGTACTACTATACCAAGAGCAATAATTGTAAACACTATTGCTAACTCGATTGGAAACATCTTCAGATCATCAGGTTGAGTTGATTGCGCACCCTGAAAAAAATTTATTTTTTTTGCCGAAAGGGAGGCGATAGGACCATCTGCAATTGATGAAGCCATCATCCCAACCCGAAGGTTTTCTCTGTTCTGGTTGATCTGTTCTGCATACAATTCATCAAGCGCTTCATTAAGTCCCCTTACTTCTTCTTCTGTCACATCTCCTTGTTCAATGAGAACTTCTTCTGCCTTCTTCACACTAGCTTCAAGCTCTTTGTAATCCTTTTCCACGTCCAAATGAAAATCTTCTACACGTTCTTGAGATTGTTCAACTGTACGCGCTTCTTCTTTGATAAGCGTATTAAGTCTTTCTAACCTTAATCGAATATCGTTTCTTGCTTTTTCTTCTGTGATTTCACCGTTTTCAAATTCCTTCACTTTCTGATCAGCCGTAGCCATGTAGGAGTCCACTTTTTCCGCAATATCTTCAGCCCGATTATGTGCATCCTTCAACTCAAAGTTATACTCGTCCAAAAATTTTTCGGCGTTCTCATTCATCGCTTGTTGCTGTTCAGTGAATTCTTCCATCCCTTCAAGTGGACTATCGATGACTGGTTGTTGAAGGGTTGAAAGAGCTAAATCTTCGCTCGATAATCGATTCGCTTCCATACTCAGCATAGCCTCATCGATCTCTGTCGATAGAAGCGAAAGGCTCTGCTCTTGAATATCACTGATTTCATTTGCCTGGGACACTTCACTCAGCGTCGGGACACTGGCTAAACTAACCGTTAAACCGAGTGCAATGAATCTTTTTGCCTGTTTCTTCATAATGAATTCTCCTTTTCTATGATTGTATGTGAATGATGAAGGGTCTATTTGTCCCCCCGTTTTCAACCCATTCTTCTCAAGGAAGCCTGAATCTACCCAATTTATTCCTCATATTCCACCCCCTTTTTTCTTTCTTATCTCTTATAAAAAAATAGTCCGCTGTTTGACGAACACCAGAATACGCACCAAATATCGAAAGACCAATACATAACGATAACAATAGTTTTATGATCGTATCACCTTCAGCATAACTCCGAACCTACCACCTTTTTAAATATGACAACGCTCATAATTTTACCCTCCTTCGCATTAAAAGCGCTATCATAATAAAAAACAATAAATGGTAAATTCTTTTGGTATTTCATCACAAACGGTTATTAGAAACAAATTGATAATTTAGAGCATGCTAGTACCTTCCGTAATACAAAATGTGCTTTAAATAGCTAAAAAAAAGCCAATCTAATAGTAGTTAGGTCCTTTCACTCCTTTCAAACGTGTATATACAAAAAAACAGGCTTAATGAAAGATAGATATGTATATCTATCTTTCATTATATCAGACTTTTCTTATTATTCAATATACAATTTTTAGGTTTGGTTCGGAAACTTAACACTATTATTTAACGCGTCTGTGTCAAAAATCACTTCCAGCCCAACAAAAAAATGCGACAAAAATAACCTGAGTCCTTATGAATCCAGGACCCAGGCTACTTACTTTTCTTTTTAATTCCTGCCTACTTGACAGGGGTCACTACAGTTTAGTTACGACGCTTCATCCAATTCTTACTATAGCAACTCTCGTAACCATTCTTCCAACTCTTCATCCGTTAGTTCAGATGTATCGATTACTTCATTGACGCTATACGCTTCTTTTATGACTTCCCTCTAAATCTTCTTCAGTGTCTATGCCACCAAGATTGATTTCGATCATGTCGTCCGAAGTGTATGCTTCAAGTATTTTGACACGCTCCTTTAGAATAAGGAGCCATATTATGCGGATTGTAGACTTACACTAAATTAAAGATTAAAAAGGAGTCAACTTAACCATGAAAAACGGATTTATTGTCATCACAGGTGCTTCATCTGGAAATGGACAAGCTACAGCCAATTTTTTTATTGAAAAAGGTCAGTACCTTTGTGTTATTAAGTAACCTTAAGGTAACTTTTCAAGGGGGAGAATGGTTTGAACAGAAAAAAATATTTAAACGAATTTGATGCAACGATGCAAATTATTCAAGGTAAATGGAAAGTTATGATTTTATATCATTTGTATGAAAATCAACCTACCAGGTTTGGAGAGATGCAAAGATATATAAGAGATACTTCACATAAAACACTAACAAAACAATTAAGAGAGCTTGAAAATGATGAATTGATTGAAAGAATTGTTTATCCAGAAGTTCCTCCTCGAGTATAGTACTCTTTAACTGAAAAAGGGGGGACTATAATTCCTTTACTCGATATGATTTGTAATTGGGGACTTATACATATAGATAAAAAGCATTTAGATCGTGTATTATGTGAGGATTGAAATTTGTAATTTTAATTATTGTTGCTGTTGGAAGAGTGTTAATTAAAATAGATCAGCACTCATAGATCACCTCTCAATTAAAACAGTTAAGTTCCATTTTCCTTAAAATCCTTTTCTTTATTTGTTCTTCTATAAGATAATCCTCTAGCTTTCCATATCTTGAAGTTTGTGTTAATGATAGGCCAAACCTTTCAACGAGTATTTGTGGTCTAAAATTACTTGCTAATATACTAAAACAAATAATGCTTAGAGGCTTAGGTGTAAAACCCAAAAAATCCTTTCCCTTTTTTGCTATGAAGGATTTATTGAATGGACGATCCTGCAAATACCACTGTTGAACTCAAACTTAAAATAAAAAAAGCCTTATTCTGTACGTTTCTTACGTTCAATCTTTGATTAATGTACTCAATTATTAAAACAAGTTCATCTGGTCAACCTTTATGTCACTTATTTTAATGTTGCAATATACTTAAGACGGTCTCATCTAAACATAGCTTTTCTAAACGATTTTTGAGACCAAAAAAGACGAATGTCAGAGCACTCGCCTTTTTCATTTTTTTTATTATATAAATTTAATAGTTTTCAAATGTATAATCTACGTATAAATATCCTGCTACGCCTTGCACATCTAGCTTAGCCTCGCCTATTATTCTATCTTGAGCGAGGTCGCCTATGTGCGTATAGTAGATCATGTGGGCTGGTGGTCCGTAAAATTCATGCAGATTTCTTATATCAAAACCTCTATTCCATGGAACGTACCCATCATATACGTTAGTAATAGGGTTATCCCACTGTAAAAGATAAATTCCCCATTCATGATTAACAACGGCTAGGTCGTACTTCATCGAGCGTATCATCTCACCATCACCGCTGAATGTAATCTCATACCACAGCGGTGTGTTCCCTTCAGGAACTTCAATCGGATCAGGAGTATTAACCTTTTTTTCAATTTGTAGAGTCCCTACAGATTCACCGTCTTCATCATAGACGATTTCTTCCTGAATACCGTCTTTATTTATATCAAATTTAGCATCTACATTCTCTAAATTAGATAGGTCAGGTGCTTGTCCTGACATCGCCTTCGTACTATTACTAAATGAAAAAAACGCCGCCAGTATAACCAAGGTTGAAAATAGACTTAACATACTTTTTCTTTTCAAAACAGTCCCCATCATCAATTCCTCCCTCATTCTTGTACTGATTCTTACTTGCAATCATTAATCGGTCACACCACCCCCTCTGAATATTCAAATTATTAAAATTCTCCAAACGAATATGAATATGCTTTTTAACAATTATCTCGATTTGTAATCAAAGAACTACGAATGTAAACATCTGAAATATGATTACATCGTTAAAACTGTATACCAACGCTAAACTAAACGGTCTAGATAATGTATTGAATTTTCAATACACTCTTTCTGTTTCTATCCCTAAAATTCCTTCTCATTACAATGATTATTTTTCGAATAAAGAATTTACTTGCACCTAACCCTTTTGATGAGAATAAAAACGAGTAACACAATTTTTAGAGGAAGAACTTGAAGATGGTGGGATTTTATTCACGATTCCTTATAATTCAATCGCTGTAAAAAAGGGACACAGAACTGGTTGAATTATGAAATGCCAGTTTCGAGGATATAAAGGAGAATGGAAAACCTTCATGAAATTGAAAAATTGGTGTATGGCACTAAGTAGGAACTTTCTTAAGCCAGGTATGGGACAAGAGTATGAAGAGTTTAGATTAGAAGTAGACCCACTATGGGTAGAAGCTCAAGAAACAAACAGTCCCTATATTTATTAAAAATATAGGGATTATGAATTTCCCGTTCTGTGATAGAACCACCTTCGTTTATAAATTTTTCTGTATAGGTAGTCCACTTGTCTTTTCAATCGTTCTTAATAATCTATTTGTACTATGTTACTATGATCAATCTCCTTGATTTAACTGACTCCAGGAAAGACATCTAATTTTATAGTAATCACCTGTTTCTAATCATAGACCATGTACAATAACCTTTATTAAATCACCATTTTTTCTTTTTTAAATACCGGAATAAAAGAAAGAATATTACTATAGCTGAATGTACGCTGCTTTCTACGCAAGTAACAGTAAGCAACCATTGAGCTTTCGTTTACTTTTAAAACGTTAATTCTCCTTTGACTAATCTGACCGCGATTTGACATGTAGATCATCTCAACCATCTGGTTACTCTCCATTGCATAAAACAGCTTATTTTTCACTTTGTTCACTCCTTTTAATACATCACAGAACAAACGTTCGTTTTTAGAACAAAAAAATATAACCTTCTCATCCAATGAGTTCCAACTTCGGTTCATCTTCAGAACCAGATTACTTTAACCTCTTTAATGCTGTTCATTTGAAGAAGTTAAACATGTAGTTCAGAAGTATATTCGGTTCTTTACCTACCAACGTTTCCAAAAAAAGATTTTTTTATCCATTATTATTTTGTATTTCTGGCCATCTTAACCCACAAGAAAATCTCGATCACATATACTCTCATCTCATGATCAGCGCGGCTGCCGTTGAGGTAAAGTTGAACTACCTGTTCTTTAATTTCATAGGTGAATGTTCAATGTTTTTTTGATCATAGTAGATTCTCCTCTTATCATCATATCTATTGTCTACTTGACCGGTTAAAATAGTTAAATTTCTCTCAAATAATTTATGACCACTTGCTCCATTATCGATTCCACCATGTCCTTCATCTAAAAAAATGTTTTTGTCATTTTGTTTCCTCCTCATTTTTTGTTATTATTTATTTGGTTTTTTCCGTGTTACCTGTAATGATTTTTTTTCTGTCCCGAGAATATGAAATCTAGTTACCTTCATTTCTCACCTATCTTTTCTCTTGCTTCGTTTATGAATTTTTCTAAAATAGGAGGGGCTTTCACTCCTGCTTTAGCTGCATTCTCAAGAATGCTTATAATCTCATTCGATATGAAGAAAAATAAAACCGTGGTCGCCAGCCACTCCTGTGAACCTGCAACAGCCGCTTCAATTAGCCATGTAACACATACAATGATAAAGATAAAAAACTTCTTCACAATACCCTTGAATCCTACTGCTGAACTAATCGTTCCCTGAATATAAGAAGATGCTACGCCAGATAGATAGTCAAGAATGACAGCAGCTATCAAAACACCTAGAAGCGGACTCCACACATCATAAAAGACAGCAATAACCATACCTCCAACCCCAGACGGCACGCTTAACAGCATGTAGTTTCACTTAAAAAATGACAATTAATACACCTTCTTTCCTTTTTTCATTAAACATCTAATAAATTTGTATAACATTTTTCAAAAATCCCCAGAACAAATACAACGCAATCATTTTGAGTGACAAGCGCTTTTTTATAAATTTTTGAACTCAATCTTGATGTGGAATACATTTCCCATTGACATTAACGTTCCAATTTGTCTTCACGAAATACTTCAATACTATTCAAATCCCATTTTTTCCTCCTAAAACCTTGATAAACTTGCTATTGTGACGTGATTGTTTCCCTTTTAAAAACAAATCAAAAAACAGGTTAATTGCCTGCCTTAGTTTTTCATTTTCACTTTTTCTGCCATATTACCCTTTCCACCTTTCTTTTCCTTTTTTCAAGCAACGCCATGTTATTGAATTTTTTATAGGTAAGTATGATTTATAGTCAAAGCTTGTCTATATATATGGTACTCTACACCAAGATAAAATAAGACATTGGGGAAAAATTATTTTCATAATAAGTTTATTTGCTCCCTATAGCTGCTTTCAAGCGCTTGAATTCGTTCTTTTAGTAGTTGAGTCTTAATCAATGATTCTCTGCTCTAGTCGTTGGTTGTTCAACGTTCTCTTTTGCTCATAGCAGATTCTCCTCTTACCACTTACCTGTCATCTACTTGTCCTTAAAATAGTTTTCCGTGCATTATCCACATCAATATAGAAATTACTCCCCCTTCACATGATGTGTGACGAAATAGAAGACATCCACGAAACAACTTTAAAGGCAAAAAAAATCCCCGTGAACACTCACAGGGATTTTTTTTGTGCTTTTTCCAGCAGTCTTAATTTTTAAAGACTCTAAGTCATTCACTTCCAAAAAAAACAATGGCACCATCTTGTTTTTAGAGATCTTCTTTTGTAAACCATTTACTTTGCTAAACCGGATATCTCATCGACCATTTGATCGATTGTATAAGAAGGTGGTGCTTTCTCCATTTTTTCAACCATCGTCCAATGTTGATCACGAAGCTGACGAATGGTTGTGACAAAGCTTTCTTGTGTTAAGTCTTTTTCATCGAGGGTTAAAGCGAACCCTTGCTGGACAAATGATTTTGCATTTAATATTTGATCCCCTCTACTTGATTCTCTTGGGAGCGGGATTAACAACATCGGCTTCTTCAACGCCAAAAACTCAAAAATCGAATTCGAGCCAGCTCTTGAAACAACAAGGTCTGTCATTGCGAGAATATGTGGCAATTCATCTGTAACAAATTCATATTGCACATACCCTTCAGGAGCATCTGGTGACAAGTTTCCTTTACCGCACAAATGAATAACTGAAAAATTTTCTAGCAACTCATCAAGAGAATCACGAACAATTTTGTTAACAGCATTCGCACCAAGACTACCACCCATTATAAGCAGGATAGGCTTGGAAGGTTGTAGACCCGTTAGTTCTTCCCCTTTTACACGTTTTCCTAAAAAAAGGTCTTTACGAATAATCGCTCCTGCACATGTCGATCTATCTGCTGGCATATGTTGAAGTGTTTCTTTAAATGTTGTATAAATCTTCGTTGCGAATGGTACGGCTAGTTTGTTCGCTAAACCAGGTGTTACATCTGATTCATGAATTGCTACAGGTACCTTTGCCATTTTCGCAGCAAACATCACCGGAACAGATACAAACCCGCCTTTAGAAAAAATAACATCCGGATTTTCTTTTTTGATGACTCGAAACGCTTGCATCACACCTGTTAATACACGTAACGGGTCAGTAAAATTTTTCATAGAAAAATATCGACGGAGCTTGCCGCTTGAAATTCCATGGTAAGGTACATTTGGAAATTGTTTTTTTATCATATCTTTCTCGATTCCATTGTGGGAACCAATATAACTTATGGTCCACCCTTCTTCTTTAAACCGAGGGATAAGCGCCACATTGACTGATACGTGACCAGCTGAACCTCCACCTGTAAATAAAATACGTTTTGTCATTTTCTTACTCCAATCGTCAATTGATTACTCCCTATACATTTTGTGAACACACTACCTTATTACCTTAGATAGATTAAGTGCTACTTTTAGTTTTTTATAACCTTAATACAATGAGTTATTATAGTACTTTATATGCTTTTATGGTCAAAAAAGGGATGAAAGTTTTATAGGACTAATCACCCGATCGTTTACCAAAGGTTAATTGTATTAGAAAAGCACTTTAGATCAAACAATAATACGATGTTTACGTACAACGTGTCATGGGTATTTCGATGCAAGAGTAATGGATTAGGGCTATGAGGATACAGGCAACTGAGGAACATATTACGCTTATTGTACACCTGACACGAGAATAATGAGCTATCTTCCATATATCCCCTCCATATAACCGGTTAAAACTAGAACCACCTAGTCATTTTTATGATATAATGTTACTATTTTAATCATTGATTATTATATCTAGTATTTTATAGAGAGCAGGGATAAATATGGATCAAACTCATTCGATCCAAGGTAAAGTAAAGCAATTTTCATTTGTATTGGTCCCTATTCTTATTACACAGCTCGGGCTCTTTGCCATGAATTTTTTTGATACGTTAATGTCAGGACAATTTTCAACGACTGACCTAGCGGGTGTTGCAATTGGGTCTTCTTTATGGGTCCCTATTTTTACAGGTTTAGCTGGGATATTATTATCAATTACACCAATCGTAGCACAGCTGGTTGGTGCAAAAAAAGAAAAAGACGTTCCTTTCACCGTCATTCAAGGGGTATACGTCGCTATTCTTATGGCGTTATCCATTGTCCTTATTGGTTTTTTCGTCCTCGATCCAATATTAAATGCGATGAGTATTCAAGATGAAGTAAGACGTATAGCCAAATCTTACTTAGTGGCACTTTCTTTTGGAATCGTTCCACTTTTCGTCTACAACGTTTTACGTTCATTTATTGATGCATTAGGATTAACGAGAATCTCGATGATCATCACGTTAATGTCATTACCGCTTAACGTTCTTTTTAATTACATGCTGATTTTCGGAAAATTTGGCTTCCCAGCATTAGGTGGTGTTGGTGCAGGTGTTGCGTCTGCTATAACATACTGGCTAATTGCGATCATATCTATTTTCGTTGTTCATAAAAATAGACCATTTAAACATTTTCATATTTTTAGTCGCGTCTATGGTGTAGCTTTTTCAAAATGGAAGGAAATCTTGGTAATCGGTATTCCAATTGGATTTTCTATCTTTTTTGAAACGAGTATTTTCTCAGCTGTTACATTACTTATGAGTAATTATTCTACTTCAATCATCGCATCACATCAGGCAGCACTTAACTTTGCTTCATTTCTATATATGATCCCCTTAAGTATCGGGATGGCCTTAACGATCGTTGTTGGCTTTGAAGTTGGTGCTAAACGATTTCGAGATGCAAAGCAATACAGTTGGATGGGAGTGGGGGTGGGGGTCATCACATCTTCCATCTTAGGTATCATCTTGTTCTTTTTCAGAGAACCTGTTGCATCTATCTATGTGAAAGATCCAGAAGTGATTGATCTTACTGTTCAATTCTTATTTTTCGCTGTATTATTTCAACTTTCTGACGCCATTCAAGCTCCCGTTCAAGGTGCATTGCGCGGCTATAAAGATGTAAATATTACGTTAATTATGACTCTCGTTTCTTATTGGGTCATAGGGTTACCTAGCGGTTGGCTACTTGCGAACTTTACAAGTCTTGAGTATTTTGGCTACTGGATTGGATTAATTACAGGTTTAACTGCTGGTGCAATCACGTTGTCCATTCGACTTTTCCTTATCCAAAAAAAGCAATTCAAACAGCTACACTAAACAGAGATCTCCTTAACCTAGCTTTCTAGTTAAGGAGATCTTTTTCTGACCGTTCAGACTGCCGGTAAATCTTTCCTAAAACATCCTTCCCCCCAGTGATCGGAATGATCGCTCCTGTAATAAAATCTGATCCTGGATCACAAAGAAACGCTATCGTTCGAGCAATATCCTCGCCCGTTCCTGGGCGTCCGATTGGCGTTTCATGATCCGTTTCGCCGATGGCCTCGGTAATACGTTTTTCTTTCCAATCACCTCGAATATCACCTGGACAAACCATGTTAACCGTGACTCCGTTTCCCGCTTCTTCCATCGATAAGGTTTTCGTTAAAGATGCCACTCCACTTTTCGCTGCCGCAAACGCAGAACGATACATCCAGCCAGGAGTGGTATCTATCCGGTCGAACCCATATGTGATAATACGCCCCCACTGCTGATCACGCATCATTGGTAAAACAAACTTTGTTAAATAAAACACCGCACTCAAATTACCGTTTATCATGTAATCCCATTCTTCTATCGAATAATCTGTCATCGATTTTCGTTCGTTTATGTATGGTCCAGCGTTGTGAATAAGGATGTCAACAGACTGTATGCCCCTTTCCTTTATGATATCAACTAAACGTTGACAATCAGTTACACGTGAGACATCTGCTTGAATCGCAAGGACAACGTTTTGATTCGTTTGTTTAAGCTCTTGAACAAGCTTAGACGCTGCTTTTTCGTCACTTCGATAATTGATTACGATATTAACATCCTGACTGGCAAATGTCTCAGCCACTTTTCGTCCGATGCCTTTGACTCCCCCAGTAATCAGAACCGTTTTCTTCACTCATATCCTCTCCAATTAGATCGTCGTCCTTTAAGTATGAACGATTTTCAGCCAATTGCAACTGTCAACAACGCTTGTAACACATCGAAGCTAGTCAATCATTCCTGCACCTTTGAATGTCATCGTATTTTTAAACAAATTTTTTTTCCTACAACTGGATCGATGTTGAATGTCTTATCAAAAAGCGAAGTCAATTATTTTTTTAAACGTTGAACCACTTGATAGGTATCGATGATTCGTTCAAATACATCTTGTCCACGTATAGAACATAAGCCCACAAATAAAGCATCAATAATTGCAAGTTGTGCAATACGTGCTGTCATGGTGCCGATACGTAGATTATGTTCTTCTTCAGACATTGTTAAAACCAGATCCGCAAGTCTGCGAGCAGGTGATGAACCATTTTGAGTAAGCAAAATACAGCAAACGCCACGTTCTTTTGCGATCGTTAACATGTTGACAACTTCTTTTGTTTTCCCAGAGGTTGATACAACAAAAACAACATCTTTTTTTGTTGCATTCGCCGTCATTACCATTTGCAAATGACTATCATCTGATCTAAAGACATTCACGTTAATTCTAAGTAATTTTTGCGCAAAATCACGCACAACGATAGCCGACCCTCCCACCCCATATACAAAGACACGCTCTGCTTTGTGAAGTTTCTCAATTGATTCAGACAAGGTTTTTACCGAAATCATTTTTTCTGTATTTCGGAGGGCTTGAATCGTATTGAACATGACTTTTTTCATAATGAGTTTCGGATCGTCTTCTAATTGGAACGGAGAATCAACTATTTCTGACGTTCCCTCTCCATTTGCGTGAAGCTCTTTTGCAAGTTCTAACTTCATTACCTTAAAACTTTGGATACCGATTCGTTTACAAAAACGCATGATCGCCGCTTCACTACTTTGACAAGCAGCAGCAAGCTCTTTTGTAGTCATTTCCATTACTCGTGCAGGGTTTTCCAATACATAGATTGCAACCATTTTCTCGGCACGTGTACAGTGCTCTATGTTTCGCTCTATTTGCTTTAGAACTGAAAAAACAGACATCTTTTCCTCCTATGTGAACGTGTACAGTCATGTTGCAGTACCTTTAATTATATAAAGGTAAAAGGTATTTCTCCACCGCTACGTCTAAATTAAAGTCTTTTTAGTGAGAAACGCTGTCCCGCACCGATGAATTCAAGTAATGGCAGATCCTCTTTCACGACTTGCCCCACAACATTCACTGCTTCATTCGCTTTTAGTGGTGTTTTGATTAGTTGAAGTTCACCTTGATAACGACCGTATAATTCATTATCAACCGTGATCGCACCTTTTGTACGAGCAATCTGGTTCCTTGCAGCGATTGGTTCTACAAGCTTTTGTGCAAATGGCCGCGCTGCTTCTGAACGAATGACATCACGCGCAGGATCAAAGCGATTCCAGTGATCTAAATGAAGCAAACTACTCATTTGACTTTCATCCACTAATAATTCATAACGTATTAAAATAGTGTTATTTTGATAGTATTTAAATTGATCAACAGATGGCCGACTAAGAGAAGGATCGCCAATGAGAATGCCATCGACAGGATGATCTTTTACAAGAGAAAGGTACGAAGCAAGAGGTGACGTGGAGCGGTGATCTTCCAACGTTGGCAATCCTTTATATAAAGGTCCTCTTAATCGACCATCTCCTGGTATAAATGCAACTGTCTTTAATCCATTGTCTTTAAACCAACGATTTTGTTTATCAAACCACTCAGCATCCAACCCTGTTTCGGGACGCGGATAATAATTGTGCCACACTTCTGCATGGTCTTTTACGAGTCCTAACGCAAAAAGATCCTCCATCCATTCAGGTGTTATAATGCTGGCATTTAGCGCAACGGGCATGTATTGTGATGTATTCGCAATCACCGCTGACTCAATACCGTAATCCATCCGAATGCCACTAACTCCCCAATCGAGCAACGTGCGCGATTCCTCCCATTGTAATCCAAGTGATGCCATTGAATGGGTAGACATATCTACATAAAGCTCCATGTTACGTGCCTGAACTTGAGAGCCAAGTGTTTGAAGTGCTTTTATATATATTGAAGCGTTATCCTCAGGGATGTGTAAAGAAGTAAAAATAGTCATTCCACCCAATTCTGCAATGACATCAAGATAGGATTCTTGTTCATGCTCTTCTTGTTGTCCTAAAAATACAGATGCACCGATCATGCGGTTACCTCCTTTTAATGAATACTAAAAGGGCAAGAGTCGCCTCTTCCCCCTTCCATATTAGTTGTCTAAATTATCGGCCATTGATTCTTTAAATCCAAATAAATACGTAAAGATAAAGCCAAATGTATACGCCACAACAAGTCCTAGGAAATAAAGTAAGAACTTACCATCGTCAATTAATGGGATTAGTGAGAGACCCGATACCCCGATTCCACGTGCAGCTGTATCCATTACCGCTTGGAAGGCTCCACCGGCAGCAGCACCCATACAGGCGGTTACGAATGGACGACCAAGCGGTAACGTTACACCGTATAATAATGGTTCTCCTATTCCTAAGAAACCTACAGGAAGCGCTCCTTTAATTGTTGTACGCAAACGAGTGTTTTTTGTTTTCACAAAGATGGCAATGGCAGCACCAACTTGACCTGCTCCACCCATTGCAAGAATTGTTAAAATTGGTGTAATTCCAATTGAATTGATGAATTCCATATGTATAGGCGTTAAACCATGATGCAGTCCAACCATAACAAGCGGCAAGAAAAATCCCGCAAGTATAGCCCCAGAAAATGCGCCACCTATATCTAAAACAAAATTGATTACTTCCATAATACCTATTGACAGCCATCCGCCAACTGGTTGAATAATGAATAACGTGGCAAAACCTACGATTAAAACCGTGGCAAGAGGAGTTAAAATAATATCAAGTGAATTCGGTACAAATTTACGGGTTGAACGTTCTATTACTACCATAAACCACGCAGCTAAAATGACGGCGATTAAGCCACCTCGTCCAGCAACAAGCTGTTCTCCAAATAGCGTAATCGTTTCAATTGCTGGATTAATAATAATGATACCCGCGATCGCACCAAGTGCTGGTGTCCCACCAAATTCTTTCGCTGTGTTCCAACCAACAAGTATACCTAAATAACTGAAAATCCCTCCACCAAGGAATAGTAAAATCGCCATCCATGTTTCTTCCTTATCAACCCCCGCGTTAACAGCAAAGTTGGCACCACCATTGATAATACCTGATGCCACAAGCGCTGGAATAAGAGGAATAAATATATTACCAATTCTTCTTAATCCATTTTTAATAGGAGTGCTGTTTTTCTTTTTCAAAGCGGTTTGTCGATCTTTTGCCATCAAGCTTGGATCAGCCGAAACTTCTCCTATGCGAAGCCCTGTTTCTTTGCTAATTTCATCTGAAACTTTGTTAACCGTTCCAGGTCCTACAACAATTTGTAGCGTATCATCTTCCACTACCCCCATAACGCCTGGGACTTTCTTAAGTCCTTTAAGATCAACAAGAGATTCGTCCTTCATATTCAGTCGAATTCTCGTCATACAGTGGTTAAGCTGAATGATATTATCTTTTCCCCCGACTTTCTCCATAATCGAATGAGCTAGATGTTGTTCCTTCTTCATCCGAGTCCCCCCTTACCCCTTATTTACTTGATTGCTTGTCGAACAAACCCTTCAGCAGAATCTAATCGCTTGCTGGCTTCTTCATAGCTCACCTCCGTTAAAATCATCACGATCGCTACTTTAACATTTTGATTTGCTTGATTGTAATATGAAGCTGCTGTTTCTGCGTCTACACCTGTTGCTTGGACGATCATGTTTTTTGCTCGATGCTGAAGCTTTACATTCGTTGCTCTCACATCAACCATTAAATTTCGATACACTTTACCAAGACCGATCATGACTGAAGTTGAAATCATGTTTAGTGCAAGCTTTTGTGCTGTGCCTGCTTTTAAACGAGTGGAACCTGTTAATACTTCATGACCCGTATTCATTTCAATCGGGTGCTCAGCAGCTTTACTAATAATGGCATCTGTATTACATGAAAGACTCGCTGTTAGTGAACCTTGTGCCCTTGCATACTCTAGGGCCGTTCGAACATAAGGTGTTCTTCCACTAGCAGCAATCCCAATGACCACATCTTTTTCTGAAAGGGAGATAGCAGCTAAATCATCTGCTGCCAGTGTTTCTGAATCTTCAGCGCCCTCAATTGCTTCAAGCAGTGCTTTTTCACCACCAGCAATAATACCAACAACTAAGGTTGGATCGACACCAAACGTTGGTGGACATTCAGCTGCATCTAGTACACCTAAACGGCCACTTGTACCCGCTCCAATGTAAATAATTCTCCCACCGACTTTAACACGTTCGATCGTTTGGGTGATAAGTACATCAAGCTGAGGAATAACTTCCTTAACAGCTTCCGACACCGACCGATCTTCTTCATTCATCGTTTGTAAAATTTTGCGAATGCTCATGGAATCTAAGCCTTCCGTTCTTGAATTTCGTTGCTCCGTTGACAAATTATCTAATTTCATATTATCACCTGCTAGTATTCTATTTATCTAATAGTATGCGCTTACAGAAATAAGAAATCAATATTACCTTGATAAAAAATGAAAGTAAATTTCATATCAATTTGGATACTATAAGTGCTATTTTCAATAAATAAACAAGCCGAATCCCGAAAGATGCAGCTTGTTTATCACCCATTATCGCAACCAACTTGAGGTCCTCGTGGATAACAAGAAAGCCATGTACGTGTTTGACCATGGCTTAATTCATTTGACTCTCTGTTTCTATCAAATTGATTTTTGGGCTCGAACTGTAATAAGTATGAGCGGTCCCGTTTTTCAATAAAGCAAATATTGTTTTCGGATATCGATAAACGCTTGTAAGTCTATTTGCCAGTTGTCAGCTAGCTCATTGATGGGAGCCCCTTTGGAGAGCTCCTTGCGGATCCAACCGTTGCCTACTAATTGGTCGAAGAAAGATACGCCTTCGCTGTTTTCAGCGAGGAATTCAAAATCGTCTGGGTACATATCATGAATGGTTTTTACGATAGACAACCCAACTATAAACGGGTCGAAGTCATTGTGGTTGGTAATGTGAATTTGTATGCCACCACTTAGTATTCCACTGTGTTTAGAGAAGGTTGGCGTAAAATACGCAGCACGGAACTGAACGCCAGGGAGGTGTAGTCCATTTAACTCTTCCGCTAGCTCCGTTCCATTAATAAATGGCGCTCCGATGAGTTCAAACGGTTTAGTCGTGCCCCTTCCTTCAGAGACGTTTGTCCCCTCGATCAAGGCAGCTCCTGGGTAGACGAGTGCCGTGTCCAATGTCGGCATATTGGGAGATGGAAGGACCCAAGTGAGCGGTATGTCATCATAGTACATAGAGCGCTCCCATCCGTTCATTTTAATGACTTTCAGGTCGGCACCAATAGCATACTCTTCGTTAAACAACAAGGCTAGCTCACCGACGGTCATGCCATGACGCACTGGGATCGGATACATACCGACGAATGAACTGTACGCGGGATCAAGTACTGGGCCTTGTACTTTTGTACCTCCAAGGGGATTGGGACGATCCAGCACGATAAACGATATGTTATTTTCTACAGACGCTTCCATAGCGTAGGCCATCGTGTAAATGTAAGTGTAAAAACGAGTACCAACATCCTGAATGTCGAATAGAAGGACATCAATACCCTTCAGCATTTCCGGAGTCGGTTTTCTCGTTTTACCGTATAAACTGTAAACGGGAAGTCCCGTTATTTCGTCGATGTAGTACTCCACATACTCGCCGGCTTGTGCATCCCCACGTACGCCATGTTCCGGACCGTACAGAGCGACGAGGTTGACGTTAGGGTGGTTGTACAAAACATCTACGATACTTTCTAGGTTTTGGTCAACGCCGGTAGGGTTGGTAATGACCCCGACATTTTTACCTTTTAATTGATCTAGATCATCTTTTAGCAACAATTCAACGCCGAGCTTGAATTTTTCTTGGGGGTGATTTTGTTGCTTGCCTGAGTCATCTTGGCTTGCAAGGATAGGAGACAGCGATAAAAACAAGAGCACGACTGATAAGGTGATAATGTACCTTTTTTTCACGTTACATCTCTCCTTAGAGATTTAATCATTTCTCTGAATCCAGTGATCACTTCTCCACTCTAGCTTTATTTCTTCACCGTTGGGTAAAGATAGCCGAAGGTTGTTTACATACCATCCCCTCCCGTTTGCGGATGGGTCCGTTTGATACCGAAAGCGTATAAACGAAGTGTCTTGCGGTACTTTAAACGATTTCTCAACCCATGATCCGCTACTTCCTGTCATCGTTTCGCCAATTTCGCTCCACTCCATGCCGTCAGTTGATATTTCTACCACGCCGTAATCATTGGCATACTCTATTCGATACCATGTATTGAAGGAGAATACAGCATCTTGTTCCAGCTCTACTGAGGCGATCAATTCATTATTCAAGTTGTCTCCGTAGCCTGAAAACCACGATGTCTCTCTATTAAATCTGAATACGGGAATCGAATCGGCCGTCGAGCGACCAGGCGTTTTCGTCATGTACATCGCCCCATACGAGACCTCTCTCTGTCCACGGCTGGTATTCCGTTGCGGCGACAGATTGTCGCAACGACGCAGGAGGGTTGTACATTGTATGGTTCATCCCAAGCGGTCCGGTTATCGTTTCTTCGACAAATACATCCAGTCGTTTTCCGGAAAGGCGTTCAACGAGGGCTCCAAGTGTGATCAAATTTAAGTCACTGTAGGTGTAAGTCGTTCCAGGTTCATTGTCGAGAGGATAGTCAAATACGAGCTGCATACGCTGTTCACGGTTCTCACCCATTTGATACAAAGGGATCCAAGCCGTGAATCCAGACGTGTGAGTCATGAGCTGGCGAATGGTCACTTCCGATTTGTCGTTTTGCGCAAATTCAGGAATATGTTTAGCGACAGGGTCGTCTAATCCAAACTTTCCTTGTTCGTATAATTTTAGTGCTGCCGTGGTCGTAAACAACTTGCTGATCGACGCAAGATCGAAAATCGTATCTTCTTGCACCCGCAACGGGTTGTCCATTTCCGTGAAACGGTCATCTTGATATTTTGCGGCATAACCGTAAGCTTCGTATTTGACGATGGTTCCCTTTCTGGCAATGAGCACAACTGCTCCCGGTATGATACGTTCTGCTATCGCTTGTGTTATTTTTGCGTCGATGTCAGCCAATGGCTGTGGATTCATCCCAACACTTCTCGGACTTCCGGGGTGTAAAACAGGGGTAGACGGTCCTGGCTCTCCCCAGTAAAACTGGGGGTGTGGTTGGCTTTCGCTACTAATTGACACGTGTGGATATCCTCCATTTAAAAACAAGAGTGATAGTGAAAGACATAGGATAATAAAACCTCGCATGAAAAAACTCTTCAATGTTTTTCCCACCTAATGCATTCCGTGTTCTTCCGGAACGTGAACAGTCGGATTGCGGTTAATAACTCAAACCGTGACCGTATTCATACAGTCCCTGAATAGTGACGGGCAGTTTACCCTTAGGATTCACTTCGCCGGTTAAAACGTTTGCCAATGAGTGGATAGAAATATCTTGATCGCCATAGGTTGTTACATAAGCGTCGATTTCTGGGAATACCGCAATGTCATACGGATTCCGTACAGCAGTGACAATGATCGGCTTTCCCGTTTCCCTCAGTGAATGAACTAGTTTTTGCTGGTCGGAGTTCGTATTGGCTGTATATGTCGTTACAATGACAGCGTCGGCGTCTTTTGCTCGGGAGGCAGCAATGTTAATTTGCTCAGTCGTTGGACTAAGGTCTGTCGCGTAACTGTCTGCTTTCACAGTTTTTTCATTTAAGAGATCTGCTAGTAAGTCGGTCCGTCCAGAACTCGGACCGGTTACTAGTAAGCTGGCATTCTTTTCAAACGGCAGTATATGATTGTCGTTTTTGACCAACGTAATACTGTCGTTCGTCATTTCGTTCGCTTGACGAAGATGCTCTTCGTTTCCGATAAGGCTGATGTTGTCCGGATCGGTGTAAGGGTTTTGGAACAGACCCTTTTCCATTTTTATTTCCAATATTCGAGATACCGATTGGTCGACTCTATTTTCACTAATTTCACCGTTGCGCACCGCTTCTAGCATAGCATTGTACGCCAAATCGACGTCAGGTGGATTTAACAGGACGTCAGCTCCTGCTTTAAACGTTTCAACCGCTACCCGCTCAGGAGGGAAGACATTTGCTCCAGCCATATCAAGGCTGTCCGTGACAATAAGACCGGAAAAACCCAACTCCCCACGTAGAAGGTCAGTCAGTATCACTCGGGAGAAAGTGGCGGGTAAGTCCGAATCATCGAGTGCAGGAACGACAATGTGTCCAGGCATGATTGCGTCGACACCAGCATCAATAGCTGCTTTAAAAGGTTTTAATTCTACCTCGTGCAATCTTTCTAGATCTTGTTCAATAATGGGCAGTCCGTAGTGTGAATCGACATCAGTATCCCCGTGTCCGGGAAAGTGTTTCACTGTTGTAATAACGTTTTCAGATTGATAGCCCTCCATTTGATTAATACCCTTGTCTGACACTAAGTTGGGATCTTCTCCAAATGAACGGACACCAATGACCGGATTTTTGGGGTTGACGTTGACATCAATCACCGGTGCGAAATTCGTATTGATTCCTAAACTTTTTAGTTCCATCCCCATGATTTTCGCGGAATTTTTCGCGTATTCCTGCGATCGAGTAGCACCTAACGCCATGTTACCTGGGAACACAGTGGCTGGTTCCGTCACTCTCGCCACAATCCCACCTTCCTGGTCAGTTGAAATGAGCAACGGAATGGGTATACGTTTATTCATCGCGATTTCTTGTATACCGTTTGAGAGTTCATTGACTAGAGTAGCGTCAAGGGGGGAACTGATGTTATCTGTCCAATTAAAATAAATGACACCTCCGATGTGGTATTTTTCTATCATTTCTTCAAAGTTCTTTACTCCCCTGTTTGAGTTTAAATTGGTCTCTTCATAGTCTGGGTCTGTCGGGGTTTTGCCGTATACGTGGACGATAAAAAGTTGACCTATCTTTTCTTCTAGGGTCATATGTTGAATGTAACTCTTAACGTCGCCATCTTTCCAGCCTGTCTCTATCGAGTTACCCCCACGAGCACTATCGTATATGGAGAAGATTAGAACAACTACTAAGATTAGTGAGACCATCGATATCCAGTTATGTTGTTTCAAAAAAGGACCCTCCTCAAGTTTTCGTTTCCTCTTTGACACCAATAAGTTGCCAATGAATTAAAGGTTAGTTCACAAGTCGAATTGATACCTCATCAAACACAGTTTGCTTTCAACTTTTCTCAAGATTAATCCATACCTTTGAATGAAATGAACGAGCTGAATTCTTTTACCGATTGAAGGAAAGAAGGAACGAACGCGTTGAATGGATTGAGGAGACGAAATAGCCCATTTAGACTTCCCATTTTAAAAATTTGTTTCCTATTACAACACTTAACAAAAGAAAACCAGAGAGAACCGATAAATTCACAATACTGTCTTGTGTGAACAACTCCCCTTTCTATCGCATAATAAATTCTGTGATAAGTCATGATTTATTGAAAAATCTTTACCACTCGAAAATGAATACACCCGCTATAATCCTTAAAAAAGGCATTGGAATAAAAAAGAACAAGATGTCTACATAAAAAAACTAGCAAAGATCATCGCTTGCATTAATCTTATTCTTCAAATTAATATAAATATCCGTCATTTTCTATACTAAGAGATAAAACAATAGTGACCATCTACACGTAGCAAAAATTTTTTATCTTATAACGAATACTGAATATTTTATTGGATCTTCAAACCCTAATCTTTCAGCCAATTTTATCGATGCAAAATTATTAACATCACAATCCCATTTGGGTTTCAAATTTCTTTCAATACAATGTTCAATGAATATTTCTGCATCATTTCCAGCTAAGCCTATTCCCCTAAACTTATTTTGAGTTGCAATATCAATTTCAGCAAATTGTGGTGACTTAAATATAGATGTACACTCACCCACAACAGTATCATTATGTAGCAAACAATAACCAAAACCATTCTCAATAAAATTTGATACTGAACCCCAATATTCATTATAATAAGATTCATTAAATTCCGGACTTTCAGTAATTATTTTTTCATTTATTCTACTTACTATAAATTCTTTAGAGAGTTTTGCTTTGTTTATTGTTGAGTATGTATCCTCATTAAAAATAAAAGAATATCTATCCATTTGCCTAAACTCTTTTTCAAACAACTTATTTATAACTTGATCCCATCCTTCCTATCAAGATCACGGTTTAAAGTTTAGAAGATCATTAAAATAACTCGCTTTAATTGACTATTTATGAAATTCGCATACGCATAAATTACCACCATAAACTATAACGTATAATATCTGAAAAATTCCTTACTTAAAGGAGGGCGATTCATGGATAGACAGCCTAACGGGACAGGGGAAGTTACAAATGTTCCTCAACCTATTAGAGAAGAAGATGGTGCCGGTGCGACAGATCTCGGTCCTCGTGACATCATGCGCGATCTTGAAAACCCTGATATGTTCGTACCACCTGTTACTGATTCTGGAAGGATTCCTAACTTGAAATTTTCCTTTTCTGACACGAATATGCAGTTATATAAGGGCGGGTGGGCACGTGAAGTAACGATTAGAGAGCTGCCGATTGCAACCACCCTAGCTGCCGTAAACATGCGCTTGACCCCAGGAGGAGTTAGAGAAATGCACTGGCATAAACAGGCAGAGTGGGCATACATGCTTCTTGGCAAGGCTCGTATCACAGCTGTGGATCAAAACGGACGAAACTTTATTTCCGATGTTAGTGAAGGAGAGCTTTGGTACTTCCCCCCTGGCATTCCGCACTCGATTCAAGGTTTAGAAGAAGGCTGCGAATTCTTGCTCGTATTTGATGACGGAAGCTTTTCGGAAAGTGATACGTTATCTATCTCTGATTGGTTTGCACACACACCGAAGGACATACTAACAGCCAATTTTGGTGTACCAAAACACGCATTCTCCCACATTCCTACTAAACAAAAGTACATATTTCAATCGAATATCCCTAACGCTTTAGGAAACGAGAAGGTCAAGAGCCCCTATGGTACAGTTCCGAAAAGTTTTACACATAACTTACTAGGTCAAAAACCAATAAAGACATCAGGAGGAACGGTGCGAATTGTTGACTCAACAATCTTTCCCGTTTCAACAACAATCGCAGCTGCTCTAGTCGAGGTCGTACCTGGAGGAATACGCGAAATGCATTGGCACCCGAACACAGATGAGTGGCAGTATTATCTTACAGGAAAAGCTCGCATGACAGTGTTCGCAGGTCAGGGTACAGCTCGCACCTTTAATTATAGAGCTGGCGATGTCGGTTACGTACCTTTTGCTTTTGGTCATTACATCCAAAATATAGGGAATGAGAGCTTGTGGTTCCTAGAAATGTTTAAAAGCAGACGCTTCGAGGATATTTCTCTCAACCAATGGATGGCGCTCACACCCCCTAGTTTAGTAGAAGAAAACTTAGATGTAGGACCGGAATTGATAAATGCCTTACGTAAGGAGAAGTGGCCAGTCGTCAAATACGAGTAAAATCACTAAACACAATTAACATACTTCAAGACTGATATCGGGTATTTCGCAGGACGTTTTCCAAACCATCTAAATTTCATTTGAGCTAACCAACCAAATATTTGTAAGAACTTTTTATCGACCTGTAACACTGGAAAATTCTCTGGTAAATCTTTAGCATCTATACTTGAAAATCCATTTTTTTCATAAAATCGATGAGCAGCTAAAAATTGTGGTGTTGTTCCGAGATACACCGCTTTAATTGACTTTTCTCTTGCCCATTCAATGGCATTGGTTAATAAAAGACTTGCCGTTTTATATTTTGCTCCTCGGTATTCTTTATCTACAAACATCTTTCTTAATGCAACTTGATTATTCCCTATGTCTAAAAAACTAATTGTACCAACTATTTTCCCGTCATAAAGAGAGAGCGATCCAAAAATAGTCTGATAAAAATCCTCTATAGTAAACAAGTCGGGCTGATCATCCTTGTTTATCTGAATGTTGTATTCTTGTTGCTGAATATGAAGAATTGGGGAACGATTACACCCGTTAGCTTAATAAGACTTTATGTAATTTTCTTTTTAAAAGAAGTGAGAGATAAATCTTCTGTTACTCTTATTTCTTCTTTCTTTGAAAATCCACTTTTTTTATACAGTGACACTACAGGTGTATTTTTGGAACCAGTTGATACGATAATTGTTTCAATACCTTTTTCACATTTTTCGATAAAATCTAATAACATCTTAGCAATTCCTTTTCTAAAATGCTTTGGATGTACCATTAATCGATGTATGTCCAGAACACCATTTGCTATTTTTATAGAAATGACTCCGCTTAACTCTTCTTTTAAGTAATAACCATAAAAAGTTTCTCCACATCGTTGCAAGGTGTCAACTGTATCTTTTAAAGGTGGGATTTCGTAAAAGTTAATTAATTCTGCCTCTATCATATATGAAGGGATTTGAATGTTTAAAACTTCTTCAGCAAATTTAGGATTAGTTATATCAATTTTTTCAATCAAAGCTATCCACCCTCTCTAATTAGATTATGTTTATTATTCTTATTGCTTACCTGCCCCGTTATCATACCTGTAGAGCGTTAAATTTCTACTTTGACAAAAAACAAAGCTCTTCAGTATGATGAGTGTACAAAAAAACCAAATAGATATTTCTCACGCATGCCCACTTATTCGCAGGATTTCATCATATTTGCTAAGAAATTCTATTAACTTTTTATTTACATCCTCCGACTCTTTTCCAAGCCATATTAAATGCCCCCACGAATCCAGCAAACAAATTTTTGAACTTGGGATATGTTGATGGGCATAATGGACATGTTCCAAAGGTACAGCTCCATCGTGTTTACTATGCATCAATAAAGTTGGGCAAGAAATTGCCTGCAAATCTTCTGAAGAAAGCTCTTTAGTTTGTAGTAAATCAATTAAAAAACCGTGTCCTGATCGCTGGCGGTTGTTCATTTTTCTAATCTCATCAACATCCTCTTCCTTCATCTTACTCATCACTTGATCGTACGAAAGCTGACTAAATGAAGGAACCATTTGTTTAAAAATATAGTGAGGAAAACGATTATTTATGATCGAAACGAGTTTCCATGTGATTTTTTCAAAAAAAGGCCTGAATAAAATTTGTGCAGCCTTGTATTCTTTATCTTTAGGAGTTAGCCATTCTTTTGTAACCGCACTTTGCAACGTTAGTGTTTGGACCCTTTCTGGGTAATGAGAAGCAAAATAAATTCCGCTTGGTCCTCCTGCTGAAACAGAAAGAAGGTGAACTTTTTCAATTTTTAAATGGTTTAATAGTTTCAAATAGTATTCACAAGCTTTAGATAAATTTCCCCCAATTTCTTTGGAGGTCCTTCCATAACCTGCTCTTGAAGGGGTAATTATAGAGAAGCCACTCTGAACTAATTTGTCATATCCAAATTCCTCATAACAATTCGAATGCCCACCACTCATAACAAATATTGGCATTTCACTATCCCCTATAATTGAATACTCGAGTGTTTTTCCGTCAACTGTATATGTTTCAATTTTTCTTTTCATTGATACCACCAACCTCGTCAGTATAAATAGGTTTCATACTTCTTTAACCTCTTGCTCTGAATATTTTTTCTCTTTATCAAAGTGTTTTAGTTTCTTAACCTGGTAGAGTGCTTATTCACCTAATCTCTCATTTTTAAAATAGTTATCCAAAATTTTCACTCTTCTTGGGTTACTCTAAGCTTACTAAAAACTCCTTTTTAAATTAGTTTTCCTCTTTTTTAGTTTTTATCCAAATATAGGATGAATCTGTTTTAACAGCTAAATAATAACAGTTATTAGGATAAGTGATACTACGAATATTTAAAATGTTCAATAAATTAAAGTCAGAAATCTGTTGATTATTTAGTTATGATTGTCCATGACAATCCTGCACCAATCATGTCGTTACCCTTCCCCTTCAAGAGTTGTTCTTACATATTCAAGTTGTGTAGGATGCAGACATTACAATTATTCCATTAAAGCCCTCGCCTTTAACGGAATAAAGACTTAAATCCATTCACTCCTATGCTCAGCAATGAATTTAATATCATTTTGATAATGTTCAAGATGTCCTTCATCTATCATCTTTTGAAAAGCAAGGTCACCTACACTCGCTTTTCTTTTAATTGTTTTACATAACCCTTGTAATCGTAGCAATACCATTTCTAAATAATCTTCTTCAAATCCTTCACCGTAAGAATCAAAAAACACTTTAGCTCTACGTTTAATACGGTTAGCATGCTGGAATGAATTATAATAAATTTTTTTACCTGTTTCAGTAAGATAAAATCTACTTAATGGTACACAAGTATAAAGAGTATAAGCTATGTCCCAAAGTCGTGGACCAGGTCCAGCTACATCAAAATCAATAATACCTATTGGTCTTTCATTCTGAAAAATAATGTTGTATATTGCAAAGTCATTATGGCATAGTACCTCCACTTGTTGTGGGGTATTATCTAAGGATTGCCAACTATCATCAAATGAAAAGTCGCTTACAGATTCATGATAATGACGGAGCATTTTCGCTATTTCTATTAAGACATCTTCAGACCACATATATCGTTTTAAAGGATAATTACCAGCTTCTCCTTCGATAAATGATAGTATCTCTCTTCCTTTTTCATCGATACCTTGGTATTTAGGTGCATAATCGTACCCTTTGTTTTCAAGGTGTTTCAACAGTGCATGAATTCTTTTGCTATTTGACTTTAATTCTCGTCTAACTGTATTACCTGAACGATAAACTTTTGAGACGTTTCCACCAGCTAACAATTCCTCATTTGAACTATTAGACATATAATACACCTCCTTGTCTTGTTCCATTAAACTGCCCTTTAGCTGTATAAGCTCCTATATATACAATACCATAAAAAGTAAAATTATCCTTATCTTATTTAAAAACAACAACCTTATGAAAAGAGCCTATTAAAAAGAAAAAAGCAAGTTAAAAAAGAAGCTACTCGCATTTGCGACTAGCTTCTTTTGGTTAATTTATTTCTCAATGAACATTTGTGTCCAGTAGTTTCCTTCTTCAATATGACCGATACCAATATGAGTGTACGATGAACTCATGATGTTTTTACGGTGTCCTTCACTGTTCATCCATGCTTGAACAACTTCTTCTGGTGAACGTTGTCCCATAGCAATGTTTTCTCCAGCGCTTCTATAGTTTACTCCGTATGCTTTCATCATATCAAAAGGGGAACCGTATGTTGGACTAGTATGATCGAAATATTGATTTTGTTGCATATCTTTCGATTTGTCTTTTGCTACATTACTTAATTGTGTATCAAGTTGAAGTGCATCTAAACCTTCTTTGTTTCTTTCAACATTTGTTAATTCAACCACTTGTTGTTCAAAGCTTGATACATTTGTTGCATCATCTTGTTGAGTTGATTCCTTAGGTGCTACTTCTTGTTCAGTTGATGACTGAGCGACTTTTTGTGCTTTAGGATTCTCTACTTGAGGTGTTTCTACTTCCTGTGTCTCAACAGGTTGCTCTTCTTTTTGTTCAGGTGCTTGTTGTTTTGGTTGTTCTTGTTGTTTTGGTGTTTCTTGTTGTGATGCTGGTGCTGGTGTTTCCTGATGTACTGGTGCTTCTTGTTGTAATATTGTTTTCTGTTGTTTTGGTGTTTGTTGTGTTTTTGACGTTTCTTGATCTTGATTTTCTTTTAATGAAGAACGATCGATGTCCCATTTATTTAATTGGGGTGAAAGTTCCAACCAATTAACTTTATAGTCTTCTAGTGGATTCTTCAGATCAAGGGTTTGAGTGCCCAATTCTATGTCTTCCTGCTTTTGATTCTGTGTTTGAAAATCAGGAGTTGGAGTTGGCGAGACTAGAAGTGCGGTTGCTGCAGTTCCTAAAACAATTAGTAATTTACCTTTCATGATGTTTACTTGCTCCTTTGTTGTTGTCT
Source organism: Jeotgalibacillus marinus (assembly GCF_040801915.1). NCBI lineage: Bacteria > Bacillati > Bacillota > Bacilli > Caryophanales > Caryophanaceae > Jeotgalibacillus > Jeotgalibacillus marinus. The sequence goes on from NZ_JBFMIA010000005.1 coordinate 133,522, forward strand.
TTTCTATACCTTCATCCTATCATTCTTTTTTTGTCATAATCGTGGTCGAAATTGGCAATCATACAATCTTTATTTCTTACACAAAAAGATTTTGTGATTTACTTAACATAAAAGGCAAACCTATTGATTTAATAGGTTTGCCTTTTATGTTCTTATATAGGATAAACATGTTAAATTTGGTGGATCTCGTGCACTTCTTATAATTATTAACGCTATTTTAGTATTGACAAGTTTTTAGTAATGAAGATCTTTTACAATTATGACAGTGGTATGACGAGTCATTCTCCCTCAATGGAGCTATGAATTTGCGTATAACGTTTAATAAGTTCAACCTTATGCGCTAACTCAAGTGAAGACTGGACAATTCTCTCGACAGCAAGATAATACTTTTCATTTTGGGATTTTCGTAGCCTTGGATGTGTTAATTCATCTAATAACTCTCTTTTAATCACTTGATGAAGTGTTTCTTCAGCTGAAAGCTCAGATGGTAAAGTGCGCTCACTCCATAAATTCTTGTATGATTCCAATAGGTTTAGTGCTGTTAACTTCATTGTTACACTTCCTTTAACTGCTCTAATCTTTTCAAGTCATGTGAGATCGTTTCTTTTGAAATGCCTTCACCAATAATGACAAGATTTTTCGGCATATTCATGTCCTCTGGTAAATAAACAGGCATTCCAAATGAATAGTGAAAAAGCATGGGGTATTTTTCATGACTAAATGGAACATACCCTTTCATTCGGTAAACAGTGGATGGCAGTGCACGCATCCAGTTTTCAAATGCTTCTTGCTCGATTACTCCATTAAATGTGTAAACAATTGCCTGCATAGATAGTTCGTGTTGAATTCGAACTCGATCATGCTCAGTTTGGTTAAAGTTCGAAATTTGCTCAAGTACATTCTCCGAAATGTTAGCGTAATTGGTCATGATAATACGAGCATGTTTGTTGATACCTTGTAGTTCACTGACGGCAGTTGATTGCTCCATTTCTTTCAGTAGATCCACTTTATTTAACAATACAACTCCGGCGTGTCTTATTTGTTCACGGTATAATTGCAGTACTTGAGGAGATAATTCCTGCCTTCTAACCCATTGCATCGCATCAACCACTGTTAATATCCCTTTAAATTCCAAATGTTCTGCAAAAAGAGGCGACATCATCGCATCGACTACTTCAACTGGGTGAGCAGCACCTGTTGTTTCAATTAGCAACGTGTCAAACTCTTCATTCCACAGTAATTCTTGTAGCTGTGCTTCGAGTTTGTCTTGTATCGTACAACATATACAACCATCTAATAATTCAGCAAGAGGCAAATCTTGATCGACTTCAGAGGAATCAATTGATACGTTGCCCAGTTCATTCATCAATACAGCAGGTACTTTTCCTGCTGCCTTATGCATCCGAATCATTTGCTTTAACAAACTTGTTTTTCCACTACCTAGAAATCCAGATAAAATATAGACATCTTTTTTTGACTTCTTATTCATATCTCATTCACTCCTAAGTGTACATTCTAGACTAATTCGTTTACTATACCATCGCTTTTAATTTATATTCCATTATACGCGAGAAAGCTAGCGCCGTAATTGCGCTAGCTTTCTCTCCTGTTTCTTCCAGTGTACATAAAAGCCAAAGTCTGAAATCAATCCACCTTACAACTATGCTGCATCTTCTTCACTTTCAGTTGTTTCCTCTATCCCTGTTTCTTTAAGAAGATAATCTACAGCTGCTTCTACTTGTGGATCATTTTGTTCTAATTTATCGCGTAACGCTAACATGATTGCAGCTGCTGTTCCCTCATCTATCACGCCTGTTACTTCAAGCTCTTTATCTTGTTGAAATTCTTCAACTGCTTCCTTAGTATCTGTATCAAAAAACCCATCAACATTTCCTGGATCGAATCCAACTGCTTGCAACATTTGCTGTGCAATTCTAACCTGCTCGGATAACATTGATTCTTCTAACGCAATTTCTACATCTAAGAATGGCAAAAATGCATAATCTGGTAAGCTTATTTCTTTATCGGGCACGATTCCATCTTCATTAACCCAATTATCATTTGGTGTCAACCATCGACCAGTTGTCATCTTCAAATTAGATTGATCACTAAACTCTTCTGCTGTTTGCACAGTTCCTTTACCAAATGTAGTTTGCCCAATAAGAGGAATATCTGTTGTTTCACTAATAGCAGCAGCAACAATTTCTGAAGCACTTGCGCTACCTTCGTCAATCAAAACAGCTACAGGTATATCGATCTTATCACCTGCTTGAGCTGTGATAATTTGTTTTTCTCCACTTTTCCCCTCGAGTTGAACGATTTTTTCACCTTTGGGCACAAATAAATCTGCAATTTCAATTGCCTGATCTAAAAGCCCGCCTGGATTTTGACGCATATCTAAAATCATCGCTTCCATACCTTGTGATTGAAGATCATCGAGAGCTGTTGTTAACTCATCCAACGTGTGTTCAGAAAAGCTTGTTAGTTGAACAGTAGCGATTTTATTGTCATCCATTTCATAGTAGACAGTATCAATTGGAATATCATCACGCGTAATCTTGATATTTATTGTGTCTTGCATACCATCACGTTGAATCGTTAATGTAACATCAGTACCTTTTTCTCCACGAATTAAAAGTACTGCTTCGTTTGCACTCATACCTTGAATGTTCTCTTCATCAACCGCTAAAATTTTATCATTCGGTAAAATGCCCGAACGTTCAGCTGGAGAACCCTTAATTGGAGATACAACCGTAATAAAATCATCTAACGATTGAATCTCTGCTCCTATGCCTTGAAAGCTAGAGGAAATATTTTCGTTAAATTGAGATGCTTCCTCTTGGTTCATATAGTCGGAATATGGATCATCTAAAGCATCGATCATACCGTTAATGGCTCCATCCACCAGATCACTTCCTTCAATGTCCGAAAAGTAATCTGCGTTTATTTTGTCATATGCCTCGTATAGCTTAGTAAATTCAGTTCGTTCAGGTACTACCCCTACCTTTACAGTTTTCTCATCCCCAAATGACAATGCGAAAATGGATACACCCGCTGTTGCCAAAACGGTTAAGAAAAGAAGCATGACAAAATGAAATTTCTTGATATTGACATACTTTAGTAACGTTTCTTTGTCCTCTTCAATTTCCTGCTCCTGACCATGTTGGTCTTGACCATTTGGATCTTTTTCCATGGATTCACCACTTTCTAGTTCAACGTTTCAATTAAATTTTTCAAAATAACTATTTTCTATCTTATCAGTTTTTATAGACAAGTAAAAGATATTAGAATTGAATCTCGTTATGTAAAAAAAAGAGGTTGGCTATTAACATAGCCAACCTTTAAAATTCGAAGGGAAATAAATCACCTACAGCGGATGGCTCCTCGAAGTCATAAGTCACCATTCAAAGTAGACAAAGATCACCTACTTCCACATCACATCTTATGCTTGTCCGAGCTGAACGATCTGCTTCCGCTTTTGTACCTACTGTGCGATTGCTACGTCTAGTGCAACAACGATCATATCGTTGAATGTAAGTTGACGTTCTTCAGAAGATGTTTCTTCACCAGTTACGATATGGTCACTTACTGTTAAAATTGATAGTGCATTTCGACCATATTTAGCAGCTAGTGTGTATAAAGCAGCTGTTTCCATTTCAAGTGCTAGAATGCCGTATTTCGCCCATTTTTCATGTTCAGCGTTGTCATCATAGAAACTGTCTACAGTCAACACATTTCCTACTTTAAAGTTTAAACCTTTTTCAACACCTATATCATAAACGTTTCTTAAAAGGTTAAAGTTTGCAGCAGGCGCAAAATCTATTCCGTTAAATGTACGTTGATTCATATTTGAATCTGTTGATGCTGTCATCGCAATAATCACATCGCGAACTTTTACGTCTTGTTGAATCGCTCCACAAGTTCCAACACGAATTAAGTTTTGTACACCATACTCTGCCATTAACTCATTTGCATAGATCGACATGGATGGCATACCCATACCATGACCTTGAACAGAAATACGCTTTCCTTTGTAAGTACCTGTGTAGCCAAACATGTTACGAACTTCATTATAGCAAGTTACATCTTCCAAAAACGTTTCTGCAATATATTTCGCACGTAATGGGTCTCCTGGTAGTAATACAGTTTCAGCAATATCGCCTTTTTTTGCACCAATATGTATACTCATGTGCTATTTTCCTCCCTAAAATGCTTTTTAGCTTTCCTATTGTACTCTTTTTTATTCTTGATATCAACCCAATGAAGTCTATATCAGGAGTACTGTTCTATTGTTTGCTTAAATCGAAGAGAGAATTCAGCAATTTCACTTTTTCTCACCCTCATCCGCACGATGGATTCATCAGAATCAAATCGATCATTTGCACTAGACTTTCGATCAACTTCAATTAACAATTCATAGGATTCATCATTTTCAGCAAAGAAAATCACTTCAAGTTCATCCAGTTTTCCTTCGAATCCCCCTGACAAAGGTTCAAATTCAAACTCTTGTATAAAAGCTTGCTTACTTCGGAAACGGTTCGGGGCTTCAAAACAATGTGCAGTCCTAATTGAAAACCCAAGCGAAGTAATGCAATCAAGAATTTCACTCATAAACGGTGATGGGCCTATGGTTAAGGAGTCTTCATCACTTGGATCAACTGCATTTTTAATGTCTACTGCTGTTTTAACCCACACAGCTGTCTGACCAGTTGTTACAGGTGAGTTAAGAGGTAAAATGAAAGAAAACTCCACTTCAATAATTTCATCTTGCATTACCACAAATGGTTCTGCGACCTTGATGTGTTTAATTATCGCATGGTCCTCATAGGTTCGATCATTTGATGTTCTTGAGTAATTAGTGAAGAGAGTTAAATAAATCGTATCGACTGATTGTTCAACGTTTCCACCCTTAATTATAACAACACCATCGACTGTCTCCCCTGCATTAAAGGTTGATCTGGAAAGTCTAGTATTCACTTTTGTCGCACCTATTCCTAATGATGCTAATGCTTTATTAAAAAATGACATATAAACGTTCCCTCCTTTAGTTCTTCATTTGGAGTTGCTACTAAGTCGTTTCCAGAAAGGCTCTCTAAATAAGTTCTTTTTTGATGATTATCCGGTATTCCTCCCAAAGTTCATCAAATACCGCTACTTTGTCATTGTAGATCTCTGTTAATTCGATATAATCACTAACTTCATTGTAATCTTCTGACATCTTTGGGAAATCAAGATCATTATACATCGTATTTGCAAAAATACCTTCTTTCGTCTTTTCCACTGGTTCTCTATATTTCATAATAAAATGATAAAATGAACGATTCATAATTTTACTCCTTCCAATATTACGAGGGTTATTTCTTTATCCGAATACACTTCTGAAAAAAATTACTCTTTTATTTTTTAAACAATAATCAAAATCCGGAACTAGTAAATACCTATATTTATTATTTAACAACGCTAATCCAATAAAAAGTAGTCATATTGAGCCAATTGTAACACACAGTGTATCTTTTTAACCTACATATTATTTTTAATTCTACTCAAATACAATCGAATATTCGATTTTTCCCCATTAGAAAAACACCTTCACTTTCGGTACTTTTTTCCATTGTACCACTTACGAAGGTGTTTTAAGTTTCTCGTTATTGGAGGTTAGTCCAATCAACGCATTGATTAAACGGCTTTTATTATTTTGCAGAGACGTTCATAGTCACCTGCCAAGAACCACTACACATTAAATAATTTTTGATAGACGGCATACCCTTCTTTATCAAGCTGCTCTTTTGGAACAAACTTAAGAGCAGCAGAGTTGATACAGTAACGTAATCCATCTTGGCCCGGTCCATCATTAAACACATGACCTAAATGTGAATCAGACGTTTTGCTTCTAACTTCTGTTCTAACCATAAAATGACTAGTATCAGATTTTTCAAGCACTTCTACATCGACGATCGGTTTTGTAAAACTTGGCCATCCACACCCTGCATCATATTTATCCGTTGAACTAAAAAGTGGTTTTCCAGAGATAATATCCACATAGATCCCATCGCCAAATTCATCCCAGTATTCATTTTTGAAAGGAGGTTCTGTTCCGTTACTTTGGGTCACATGGTACTGCATTTTTGTTAGCTTGCTGGTATCAAAATTTTTCGTCATGTTTGTATCCCCCTAATTCATTGCGTTTAATAAAAGCTGCTCTACCTGACCCCTTTTGATAAGCATTGTAGCGCAATGGATGTTTTTTATAATAGTCTTGATGTTCAGTTTCAGCAGGGTAAAAAGGTTTTGCTTCTAAAATATCAGTTACAATTGGTGCATTAAAACGATTGCTGCCATCTATCTTTTTTTTAGAAGCTAAAGCGATCTCCTTTTGCTCCTGATCATGATAATAAATCGCTGTTTTATACGATTCACCTCGATCAAAAAATTGACCTCCAGCATCTGTTGGATCAATCTGATTCCAAAACAACGCCAGCAACTTTTCATATGAAAAAAGTGTCGGGTCAAATTCGATTTGAACGGCTTCTCGATGACCGGTTGTTTCACTGCAAACTTCTTGATATGTAGGGTTTTCCGTTTGACCACCTGTGTATCCTGAAATCACGCTTATGATACCTGGTTGCTGATCAAATGGCTTTACCATACACCAGAAACATCCACCTGCAAATGTTGCAACTTTATGCTCTGATTGATTCATAAAAAGTTCCTCCTAGCTTATTGTGGTACATAAACGGAAAAGGAAATGTCATTCTCCCGTAAGTTAAAATGATTCGTTTTCACACTCAACCCTGAAGCAACATTAATTTCTGACACTTGTACAATAATTTGCTGTTCATTTGGTTGGATTTCAACCCATTCTGGAAATTCATAAGATTTCTCTATAAATTTCAAAATATTCGCTACCGGCATCTCCATTGCACCAAGAAAAAGACTTTGTTGTGTTAACAATAAATCACCGTTTTCCAAAGCTTGGGAATCAAATGTCATCTGGAAATCAATTTCGGTACTGAATACAGGTATTGACCCATTTAAAGACACTTGATCTTCAAATAAAACTGAATAATTAATTGAATCATTAAGTTCTTCTTCAATAAAGCGATTGACCACGATCGTTAAATCTTCCCTTGTGGTTTCTACAGTAAATTCCGCTTCAACCTCTGGTACGAGCGATGGAGAGAGCTCAACAGGTTGCTCATCGACTGGTTGAAACAATTGAAACAAAATAAAAAGAATTAAAAACATAATAAAGCTTAGCAATCCCCAGAATGCAACTTTCCATTTGTTTTTCATAATCTACCTCTTTCTATTCCTGTGAATCGATCAAAACTGGTAACATTCCTTCTTTAATACGATTGGCAATAAGTAAATATCCCCTATCATTCGGATGAAAATAATCTGTGTGTAGTAAATTTTGATCTGATTCTCTAAAAATATCCTCAACTTCTATAAATGCTGTATTTTCCCATTGTGATGTAATTTTTCGGGAAACTGTGTTCCATTCTTCAATGATCATACTCATCTCTTGAATATCAGCAAAAGGATTGTAAATGCCCAAAAGCACAATGGATGCTTGTGGATTCAAAGATCGAATGATACTAAAAACATTCGTCAACTGCTCTTCGTATTGGACAAGTGCTGTTGAAAAAACATCGTAGGTAAGTGAAGGAAAGTTTGAACGAAACACTTGCATCACATCATTTCCTCCAATTGTTACAATGACCGAATCCGCGCTTTGCAATGACATTCGGATCTCGTTATCCTCTTTCATTCTTTTTAACAACTGATCTGAACGATTTCCTTTCTTTCCATAATTCATGATGGAAACATCACTAATTAAATCATTTTCTTCTAATTTAACTTCCAATAATGGTACATACCCACCAAGTCCTGTGCTATCGCCAACTCCTTCTGTAAGTGAGTCTCCGACCGAAACAACATTCACATCCATTGGAATAAATGTTTTATCTGGAAGTGGCTTGTTTTCCAAATAAATCTCACGTTTAACTTGTTCATGTTCTCCGGCGGTTGGCAATGTGCAAGATGCTAGGACAATTGATGATACAATCACCAATCCGATGTTTTTCCAAGTCTTCATCACATTCTCCACCTTCTTTCACTTGCTATACTGCTATTATATCACTTGAGGTGCTTGATAAAACCTATTAGGGCTTATCAAACAAATTTCAATGCCTCAATGGAGAAAATAAAAATCCTTCGCATAGGTAAGATCAGCGAAGGTCTTTATTTTTGTTATATAAATTGTGAAGTCATCCAGCTCTGTGTTGCTAGTCCTTCTAAGGTCTAATCACCCAACCAAACCATAAGCGGCTACTTGTGTTGATCGTCTTACGTCGATCGGAGCTAAACGCCTGTTTACGCTTTTGTTATTCAACGTAATACATAATAGAAATTGCACCTTTTCCTGTGTGCGTGGAGATAATTGGTGTTGTTTCTTCAATTGTAATATCTTGAAAACCTGATTCTTGCATGATTTTATCTTTCACAGACTGTGCAAGAGCTAAACCATCTGCATGAACAATGCCAACACCTTTGATCGTTCGTCCTTTAACATCATTCATAAATTGTTTCGTTAAATACTTGATAACTTGCGAGTGATTTCGTGCTTTTGATACAGGTGTATATTCACCGTTTGCAAGTGACGCAATCGGTTTGATATTTAATAACGAACCGATCATTGCACGCCCTTTACCAATTCGTCCACCCTTCACAAGGTTTTCGAGCGTATCAACCACAATAAATAAGTGTGTATCTTTTCGAATTTCTGCTATTCGAGAAACAATCTCGTCTTTCGTTGCCCCCGCCTGTGCCATTTTTGCAGCTTCAACAACCTGGAAGGATAAAGCTTTTGAAATAAAGCGAGAATCTATGACAGTCACTTCAGCTGATGTCAAATTCATTGCACTTTCAGCAGAGCCTACAGTTCCACTCATGTTACCTGTCACGTGAATGGAAATAATTTCACTGCCATCTTGTCCAAGCTCATCATACACTTCCTTAAATGCACCTACAGAAGGAAGAGAACTTTTTGGTAATTCTTTCGCATTGTCCATTTTTTCCATAAATTGTTTCGGTGAGATTTCCAATCGATCAATAAATACTTCTCCATCAATTGAAAGTGTTAACGGAACAATTGTAATATCATATTTTCTTACAATATCTTCTGCTAAATCTACTGTCGAATCTGTAACGATTTTAATTTTGGCCATTGTAAACACATCCTATCATCCAATTCCTACTCAATATTATACTAGGAAAGGATAGCGTATCAAATAGTATCTGTTCCTACTATGTAAGATGTGACAAGTGTCATATAAGCTATTCCGGTTTTTTCCTGTTAAATTTTATCAATTTCAATTTCTATTCGCAATGAAAACGTAATCATTCAATTCAAAAAAATGAATAATTGCACAACTTAATTATAATGGATACAATAGTGAAATAAAGAATTTCAATACACTCATTTTTCGGTTCATTAAAATATTTTTCTGTTTTTTGAAATGTCGTGTAAAGGAGATAATTTAATGACGACTTTTGATTATAAGGATTGGAAAGAAGAGCTAGCTAATGCCATCACACATGGCGTAGGTTTTGCCCTAAGCATACCCGCACTCGTGTTTTTAATTTTAGTGGCAGTTGATAAAGGAACAGCATGGCACGTTGTAAGTTTTACGATATTTGGTTCCACTATGCTTCTTCTATTTCTTTGTTCGACATTGCTCCATAGCGTTCGAGGTATAAAGTTGAAAAAATTCTTTGCGATCATGGACCATTCTGCTATTTATCTATTGATAGCAGGAACATATACCCCTTTCATGCTCGTCACGATTCGCGATGCACTCGGTTGGACCATTTTCGGAATCGTTTGGGGGCTTGCGGTTGCTGGTATCGTATTTAAATGTTATTTTGTTGACCGATTTCAGGTTATCGCAACGCTTTTTTATGTGTTAATGGGCTGGTTGATTTTGATCGCGATTGTACCACTATACAAGGAGTTGACTGGAGCAGGGTTCGCATTACTATTAACTGGTGGATTGTTTTACTCTATCGGCGCTATTTTTTACATTTGGAGGAAGCTTCCGTATAATCATGCGATTTGGCATCTTTTTGTTATTGCAGGTAGTGCCTTTATGTACTTTTGTGTAATGTTTTATGCGTAAATACAAAAGCGCTATCAGTCTAAAGTATTTTCTCTACATATAAAAACAGCTAATCAATATTGATCAGCTGTTTTTTTGTGCTCTTAATTTTCTATAATAGATTTTTTGAGTGATCATTTGGTCGTTCAAGGACTTTAAAAGTGTGATCATAAGGATTTTTGTCGTTACGAACCCCTTTTATAGCAGATACTTCTATCCACTCATCTGTTTCGTAGTCAGGAAATGTTGTGTCCCCTTGTGTATCTAAATCAATTGTTGTAATATACAATCGGTCAACATAATCGATCGCTGCTTCGTAAAGGTGACCTCCACCAATTACAAAGGTTTCTTCATCCCCTTTATCTTTTAAAGCTTTTAGACCATCTTCCAATGAGTGAACAACAATTACCCCCTCGTGTGACCAATCTTTTTGAGAGGTTAATATAATATTTGTTCGTCCCTTGAGTGGGCCCTTCATCGATTCAAATGTTTTTCTGCCCATTAACAATGTCTTACCAATTGTTTTTTCTTTAAAATAAGCAAGATCATTAGGCAAATGCCAGGGCATATCTCCTTGAAAACCAATCACACGATTATTTGCATGTGCAACAATAATTGAAACCACTTAAATACACTCCTTTATACCGCTACCGGGGCTTTAATAGATGGATGTGGATTGTAATTGATCAATTCAATGTGTTCCATCTGCGTAGAAAATACATCTTGTTCATTTGTAAGTTTTAATGTTGGTAATTCTTTTGGTTGACGACTTAACTGCTCATTTACTTGATTGAGATGATTAGAGTAGATATGAGCATCTCCAATTGTATGGATAAATGAACCAGGTTCAAGGTTACATTCTTTCGCAACCATGTGAGTAAGCAACGCATAACTAGCAATGTTAAAAGGAATACCTAAGAATAAATCTCCACTCCGCTGGTATAGCTGACACGAAAGCTTGCCATCGGCTACATAAAATTGAAATAACGTATGGCAAGGAGGCAATGCCATAGATGGAATGTCTTCCGGATTCCAAGCACTAACAATATGTCTTCTTGAGTCAGGATTGTTTTTTATCGATTGAATCACTTCTTTTAATTGATCAATGGTCTCACCTGTTGATTTACTCCAAGCACGCCACTGCTTACCGTATACATCACCTAGTTCCCCAAATTCTTTCGCGAAATGTTCATCCTCTAAAATAAGCGTTCTGAAGAGTTCCATTTGTTTGTCGTATATTTTTTTGAATTCAGCATCTTTTTGGGAGCGTAAGCCAAAATCAGTCATGTCAGGTCCATCATAAGAATCAGATTCAACCCAATTTTGGAATGCCCATTCATCCCAGATATGATTATTTTGTTGCAATAAATATTTTATATTAGTGTCGCCTTTTATAAACCATAACAGTTCACTAGCGATTAAACGAAAAGGCACCCTTTTTGTCGTAACAAGCGGAAAGCCCTCAGATAAATCGAATTTCATTTGATGGCCAAATGAACTGATCGTACCCGTTCCTGTCCGGTCGCTTTTTTCTGTTCCGTCTTTTAACACCTTCTGTAATAGATTTAAATACTGCTGCACAGTGAAAACCTTCCTTTCTATCCTCGTTCATTATACGTCTGTTTGTTATAGCATAAAATAAACTCTTGTAGGAAATTCTACAAGAGTAAGAATTAATGAACCATTTTCGAACCAAATTTAGCTGGTGTATCTTTTCCCCAATAGATGTTTGCAAGCATATTGTGCGATTCAAAACGATCTTTTTGTGTATGGTAATGGAAATTAAATGTGTACCCTTCTAATGGTGGTCGATCACGACGTACATGGAAAGAGATCACATCTTCACCAGTCTTGTCATCCATAATATGAAAGATACGCTCCCCATCCCCCTTTCCAATTGCTGGCGATATAACCAAATGGTTAAGGTTCGAATCAGGATATGTATTCATTAAATCGCTAATGACTTGTTCCATTTTTGGTAAAATAATGTCTTGAAATTCCCGCTCGATTCTTGGCATAAGTCGTTCACCAATTTTTTCTTCCGTTATTACGGTTGCTTGATCCATAAGCTGGTCAATGACTTCTTCTTTTGGTTGTTTCGGCGTAATAGCTACAACGGCATGGTGTTCAATTTGTTCTGATTGGATCGATGAAAAGGATTTATCGAATTTGTGGTCGTCTTTTGGTCGATCTGCCAGCAAGTCTTGTGGTGTGACCAAACCAAACGTTATGATTGAAATAAGAACAACGAGTGAATTCTTTATCCAGTTTGGCATCATTGGCAAATCCCTCCTTGTCTCTTTACTCTTATATACATTATACTTGAATACGAAGAAATTTGCTAAAGGTTTCATTATTTCTCCAGGTTTTTTAATTCAGCGATGTACGATAAGGAGGGAACACCATGGAAAGTATTTTAATTGGCAGCGGGTTCTTATTAATGTTAGCTTATTTTGTCTACCTTCAGGTTGCAGAGTAATGACTACACACCGTCGATTGACGGTGTGTTTTGTTTTTCTTCAACAACTTCTACTGGTAGTTTAGTGTTGACATGCGATGAGGCGCGGTCGATTATTTATAGTGAGGATCTTAACTTTGTATGAATCCATAGTGTTGTTTTGAAGAATGTCTTTTAATGACGTTAAACCCAAGCTGCTCGAAACGGGTTGACCTGAAATGATCTTTAAATACAACACGTTTTCGTGCCACTCTTTTTGCTTCATTTACAGCTTGAGCAATCGAATCATCTGAATAATTCGCGTATTGACGCAATTCTTCAATTCCATTTGCTTCATTGATCTGTTCTTCAAACATTGGATCAAAATAGATAACATCAATAGACTTGGACTCACATAAGGTTAAATATTCCAAATGATTACTTGCATACACTTCTATTTTTCTCATCGCATCATTCATTGTTTGATTTTCCGAATCCCAAGTCTCTAATCCTTGTTTAATTAAATAGGCAATTATTTTGTTATGTTCGATTCCAATCACTTGTCCACTCAATCCAACAGCAAGAGATGCAACGATTGCATCCGAACCCATGCCCAGTGTGCAATCAAGAAAAGAGTCTCCTTCAACTAAAGAAGCAGCATCAATCAGTGGATCTACTTCTCCCTTGATCATTCTTTTGACACGAAATGCGCTTGAGTTAGGATGAAAAAAGAATGGTGCTTGATGATCTTTCTCATATAACTCAAATCGATTCTTACTAACGACGATTAAAGGTTGTTTATAGGTCACAAGCATCTTTTCAATCGATCTTTTTTTCCGCTCTACAAATCGTCCTCCAAAATGGGTAGCGACTTCATTTCCTAGACTTAGTTGCTGTGAAGATGGACGGCCAGCCGTTGTAATAATCATTCTTATTTCCCTCCATTTGTGCAGAAAAAGAGCGCCGAAAAGGCGCTTTTTAACAATAGATATCCATTGCGCCTTTTAAGTTCGCAACAATTTCTTCTACTGAATGGTCTTCAATTTCTTCACGTGGGATAAAGTGAGCGACTTCATTCCCCTTTAGCAAGGCGATCGATGGTGATGAAGGTTCTAACCCATTCATGTAACCTCTCATTTTTATCGTTGCCTCTTTGTCTTGACCTGCAAAAACAGTGATAAGATGATCCGGTTCTTTTTCATGCGTGATCAACGCTTGCGTAACAGCTGGTCGTGCAAGTCCGGCTGCACAGCCACAAACTGAATTGATTACAACAAGCGACGTTCCATCAGCATTTGTCATAAAATCCTCGACTTCAGTTGCTGTTACCAATTCTTTAAAGCCTGCTTGTGTAAGCTCTTGACGCATTGGTTTTACTAATTGCTTCATGTATTCTTCATATGCCATCGACATAATCAATTCCTCCTACACTCCATTTTGTCTTGCTTCAGTCATTTGCTTCCACACTGAACCTTTTGCTTCTTCTCCACCTTCAATACGTTCGATTGCCATCATTACTTGAAGCTTAACTTCAAATTCGGGATCATTTTGAACGTTCTTTAATGCAGAAAGTGAGTTTGTTGTTCCTACTTCATATAAAAACATGGCTGCTCTCCAACGGACAAGTTTATTTTTGTCGCTAAGCGCCCGAGCCATTTCAAATTCTGCTTGAGCGAAACCTAAGTCAGATAAACAATCCCCAGCAGTACGTCGCACGGTTACACTTTTATCGTTAAGACCTCGGTAAAGTGATGGCAATACGCGCTCATCCTCAATCATTCCTAAGTAAACAACTGATAGTCTTCTAACGGATGGTTTTTCATCTTTCAATGCTTCATTGAGTACTGGTAATTCATCAACCGTTGGTGTAGGCATTTGTTCAAGCAATTGATAGCGTTGTTGCCAGTTTTCTGCTTGTTGGAACATCTGAATATCAACTTTAACTAAGCCTTTCCTTACGGGTGCTTCTTTTACACCTGTTTCTTTAGCTGCTGTCACTATGGCTTGAATTCGTCTGGATGGATATGACGCAAGCAATTCATCAATGACTTCTTGAGCAATTTGATCAAGTTCCCCATACCGGACACCAAAGTCTTTCCATTTGCGCAATAGGACAACATTGTCACCTTCAAGCTGTGCTTCTGACATTGATTGAGTAAAATAATCTGGAAGTCCATATCTCTTATCACTCATACCATCCAATAATTTAACTTGTAATGGGATGCCTTTAAACTGCAAGACTTGCACTTGAACTTCACCAAAGTGCTCATCGATCTGATGAGATGGATCCACATCTTCGCGGGCTTCTCCGAAAGTTTCTCTGACATGTGGAAGGATTTGTTGCCAATCCATTTTCGGGTGCCTTTCTACTGCTAAGAAGTCAGCAACGTGATAAACACCTTTTACACCTTCAATGGATAAAATCGTTTTAATTTTATCAGGCGCTTGGTCTGCGTCATCACGTTTATAGTTGTTACTTTTTCCTTCGGGAAGTGCTTGATCTAAAATGACTTTCATCGTATTTGGACTTGGTGTTGGTTCAATCGATAAAATTTTCAAAGAACCGCTCCTTTCACATGGCATTTTATACGATTCTAACATATAACGTTGCTCGAATCGAAGACAGAGACTTAAAGGGCTAATTCAGATAAATAGCTCCAGCGTTCAATCAGTTTTTCCAATTCGTCATTACATTTAACTTGTTCTTCCATTATCTGCTCCGCTTTTTCGAAGTCACTGCCGATTTTTTGCAGATCTATTTCTAATTGCTCAAGACGAGATTCAACTTTTTCGATTGATTCGTCGATTTCTTCCCATTCTTTCTTTTCTAAGTAAGACATTTTTTTCTTTTTCTCAGTCTGAGTTGTCACTACTTTGCTTTGGGTTTGAACGTGTTTTTTCATTTCTGATTGATGCTTTAAATACGTCGAGTAATCACTTTGTAAGATTTCAATACGTCCATTTCCTTCAATCACCACTAAATGTTCGGCAATTTTATCAAGAAAATACCGATCATGGGATACAGTTATCACAACACCTGAAAATTCTTCAATAAATTGCTCAAGAACCGTAAGTGTTTCTGTATCTAAATCATTTGTTGGCTCATCTAATAACAGTACGTTAGGTTGATCCATGAGCAGTTTTAATAAATATAACCTTCTCTTTTCTCCACCAGAAAGTTTGTAAATGGGGGTGCCGTGAGATGATAGAGGGAATAAAAAGCGTTCAAGCATTTGTGCTGCCGATACACTGCCTTCTTCTGTCTCGATCACTTCTGCTCCTTCACGAATGTATTCGATCATGCGTAAGGATGGATCCATATCTTTGGCATGTTGAGAGAAATACGCCATTTTAACGGTCTGTCCTATCATGACAATTCCCGTATCTGGTTCGAGTTGACGTGCAATAATATTTAACAAGGTAGATTTTCCGGTGCCGTTCTTGCCAACTATGCCGTATCTAGCTCTAGGCTGAACGAGCAAGTTCACCTGTTGAAACAGCATTTTTCCATCAAATGATTTTGCAACATTTTTAAGCTCGATTACTTGTTTACCAAGCCTGCTTGCTGCAATTCCAACAGCCATTTGGTCTTGATTAGTGGACGGACTCACTTCCTCTTCAAGCGATTCAAAACGCTGGATTCGTGCTTTTTGTTTCGTTGTTCGGGCTTTTGCTCCTTTGCGCATCCACGCAAGTTCATTCCGATAAAGGTTTTGTTTTTTCTGCATTAGCTGACTTTCCTGCTCTTCACGCGATGCCTTTGCTTCAATAAATGCTTGGTAATTCCCTTTATAGGAATAGGCCTTCCCCTTATCAATTTCTATCATGCGTGTTGATACTTGATCTAAAAAATAACGATCATGGGATACAACCATGACAGCACCTTTGTATCTTTTTAAAAATTCTTCTAGCCAAACGATTGCTTCATAATCTAAATGGTTCGTTGGCTCATCCAGTAGCAACAAATCCGGTGTTTCAATCAACACTTGTGCAAGTGCCACTCTCTTTTTTTGTCCGCCAGATAGAGATCCTACTTTCATTGTTACATCTTGAATACCTAATTTAGACAAAACTGTTTTAGCAGAAGAGTTTGCATCCCATGCATTTACTCGATCCATGTCTTGTTGAACTTTCATAAACCGCTCTTGTATCTGGATTGAATTTGGATTTTTTTCATATTCAGTCATCACTTGCTCGTATTCACGCATATGCCGAATGATCGGTGCGTCACTTTGAAACACTGCATCGATTACCGTTAGTTCTTCATCAAGAATTGGATCCTGAGCTAAATAGCGTACAACGAAATCATTTGGATGATCAAATCTCCCAGCATCCACCCCGTCAAGTCCCGCTATTAAACGAAGTAAACTCGATTTCCCTGTGCCATTCACACCTATTAACCCAATTCGTTCATGACCTGTAATTGTTAACGATAAATCACGAAACAGTGTTTTTTCACCGTATGATTTTTCAATTTGTTCGATTGCAAATTGTTTCACGCTTGTCCCTTCCATTCTTTTAAAAATTGCTTTAAGTAACTTTCCATAAATTGATGTCGTTCATGTGCGAGTTTTTTTCCTGTCTCTGTCACCATCAAGTTTTTTAATTTAAGTAACTTTTCATAAAAATGATGAACAGTGGTAGACGTCTCGCTTCGATATTCTTTCTCTGTCATCTTTTCTCGGATTCGGATCTCATCATCGTACATTTTCGCACCTCTGCTACCACCGTATGCAAATGTACGAGCGATTCCAACAGCCCCTATTGCATCTAGACGATCTGCATCTCGAACAATGGCTGCTTCAGTGCACGGTAAAGATTTTTCATGCCCTCCGTTAAAGGATACGGAGACTATTGCTTCCTTCACGAGTAGTTCAGTTTCACGTGTAAATGATAGTTCATTCAACACTTTTTCCAATGCGTCTTGACCGACTTCATATGTTTCATGCAGCTTAGGGTCTGAGACATCATGAAGCAATGAGATTAACTCAACTGCTTGAGGGTTTTGACATGACTCTTGTTTGCAAATAAAAAGAGCGTTCCTTCTGACACGTTGGATATGACCCCAATCGTGTCCTGAATGATCGCGCTCAAAAAAAGGACGGACATATGCTTCTGCAGTTAAGATATGTTGCTTATTAATGGTATTCATTCTTCCACAACCGTTCGTAGTAATCATTTGTTTCAGATCAGAGGAGGCGGTGCGAAATTTCATTACACCGCTTTTCTCTCCACTGATTTTTATGACTTCTTTTATTTTCTTTATTCTATCACAGCTAAATAAAGACACACACGAATAAGAATGTTTTTAAAATAAACCTGTTGCTTTACCTTCGTTCGTAACATCCATTTGAAGAGCTGCTGGTTTTTTCGGCAAACCAGGCATCGTCATGACGTTTCCTGTTAGAGCGACAATAAATCCTGCACCAAGTTTTGGAATGATTTCTCGAATTTCAATCGTAAAGTCGGTTGGGCGACCCAAAAGTGATGCATCATCAGACAATGAGTACTGCGTTTTTGCCATACAAATAGGTAAAGCTCCCCATCCATATTGTTCAAATTGTAAAAGCTGCTTTTCTGCTTTTGACGAGAAAGACACTCCTTTTGCTCCGTACACATTTGTAGCAATTGTTTCGATTTTCGACTTTAATGAGTCTTCTAATGAATAAAGTGGTTGGAAAGAGTGCTCTTCATCCAAGGCGCTTAAAACTTGCTCAGCAAGGTCGATGCCACCAGCGCCACCTTTTTCCCAAACTTCCGTTAAGCCGTATGGTACACCTTGAATTTTGCACCAATTTTGAAGCAAGTCAATCTCAGCTTGCGTATCTGTATGAAAACGATTGATCGCTACGACAAAAGGAAGTCCAAATGATTGTACCGTTTCAATATGCTTCTTCAAGTTTTCTAAACCGCTTTGTAAAGCAGGTAAATTTTCATTGACAAGTTCGCCTTTCGCTTGTCCTCCATGCATTTTCAGTGCGCGAATGGTTGCAACGATAACCACAGCATCTGGGTTTTTTTCAATGGCACGCGTTTTGATGTTTAAAAATTTCTCTGCTCCTAGATCTGCACCAAATCCTGCTTCTGTTACAACATAATCAGAAAGTTTAAGTGCAGTTTTTGTTGCCATAACTGAATTACAGCCGTGAGCAATATTTGCAAAAGGTCCACCGTGAATAAGTGCAGGGGTTTGTTCGATCGTTTGAACGAGGTTTGGTTTAAGCGCATCTTTTAATAATAAAGTTAGTGCACCTTCAACCCCTAGTTCTCCTACTGTTACTGGTTCCTTATCGTATGTAAACCCAATGACCATGAGAGATAGTCTTCTCTTCAAGTCCTCAAGATCAGAAGCAAGACACAGCACAGCCATGATTTCCGATGCCACTGTAATATCAAAACCATCTTCGCGTGGTACTCCTTGCACAGGTCCACCAAGTCCTATCACAACGTTGCGTAGTGCACGATCGTTTATATCAATTACACGTTTCCAAATGATTCTTCTTGGATCGATATTGCACTTGTTCCCTTGGTGTAAATGATTATCAATGATCGCAGCCAACGTGTTATTTGCAGACGTAATTGCATGGATATCACCAGTAAAATGCAAATTGATATCTTCCATTGGCAAAACTTGTGCATAACCGCCTCCTGTTGCACCACCTTTTACCCCCATTACAGGACCAAGTGAAGGCTCTCGCATGGCAATCATTGCGTTTTTACCTAATTTCCGAAGAGCATCGCCAAGTCCAACTGTCACTGTTGATTTTCCTTCACCAGCCGGCGTAGGGTTGATTGATGACACGAGAATAAGTCTACCTTGTTGAGCTGTTTTCAAACGTTTGATCGCATCAAAGCTAATTTTCGCTTTGTATTGCCCGTAATGTTCAAGATCATTCTCTGATAAGCCAATGCCATTTGCAATAGTTGTGATCGGTTGCATTTTTGAATGTTGCGCAATCTCAATATCTGATAGTACTGTTTTGTTCGTTGTCATACTTGTCCCCCCAATATTTTATGTACTGTTATAATCATACCATGAATACGACCGTCTTCTTCTATTGTTTTTTTAAATCTTTGTCTTTTTTCTAGATTTGTTTTCTGAAAATAAATAACGTAAAAAACGACAAAGATTGTTTTAGTTTAGCAGGCAAGTGATCAACTTCTAATGAGTTCACTCGTTCTTTGTAGACATGTTTTTCTTCAATGTAGTTCCATCCGATTTTACTCGCCAGTTCCTTCCATTCCCACGGCATCATCGTATTGCAAATCGTCTTTTCCCCAAGTAGTCTGGGAAAGCTGTTACTGCGCGGGCCAGAAGTTGGTCCTAAAATCGCACAAAATACAAGACCACCTGGTTTTAGCACGTTATTCACTTGGTGCATAACGCTATATGGATTTTCTGTCCACTCAAGCGAATTAATACACATTACCGCATCATAAGTATGTTTATCAAGTTGCAACCGTTCCATATTTCCAACCTTAAAGGAAAGATGATTAGAGCTATTTTTTTGAGCAAAACGGATCATTTCTTCTGAAATATCCATTCCAGTTACCACGTACCCTTTTTGAGAAAGTAAAAGAGAACCAATTCCATCTCCGCAGCCAACATCAAGAATAGTAGAGTTAGTCGGTAAATGGGTTTCTATTGTGGGTACAATGATTTTCCTGCTCCCTTTTGTCCACATATGAGTACTTTTACTATGCCAACTTTCGGCTTGCTCATTCCATTCATTTTGTGATTTAGATGACCAAGATCCCTTCGCCATGTTCAGACAATCCCTCCAAATATATTTTCCTTAAGCAAGTTTCCAATACTCACCTACTAAAAAACCCCCCAACAATGGGAGGCTTAAGAATCTTCTTTTTCTTGTAAGCTTTTCAACTCATCAACTAGCTCTGGACGGTTTTCTAATAATTGAACGACATCACCGATACGATCAATCGAGTTCCAGCTTAAATGATGTTCAATGCCTTCAACATCATTATAAATATTTTCATCTTTCACACCGATTAGTAGCAAAAATTGCTCAAGTAGGTCATGGCGGAATACAAGTCGCTTACCAATTTTCGTTCCTTTTTTTGTTAAAACAAGCCCTCTGTATTTTTCATATACCAGGTATTCATCTTTATCTAATTTCTGTACCATTTTGGTGACGGAGGAAGGATGAACGGATAAAGCTTCTGCTATATCCGATACACGGGCATAGCCCTTGTTGTCAATTAATAAATAAATTTGTTCAATGTAATCCTCCATGCTTGGTGTTGGCACGTGGGGTCCCTCCTCAGTAATCTCCGTAAAAAGACGTCATTATTAAAAAGTTTACTATAAGGACTAAGAGTATACAACTATTCCTTAGTCAAATGACTGTTCTTTTACGGGTAAGACGGGAAATCATTCCGTATAGAGGAGCTACTAAGTAACTGATTAAAAAAATAAGCCCGGTTGCAAATGCCATAGAACCTGAGATGGATGTATTCAACCAAATGGCAATCCCATATCCAATCGTACTTGAAGCGGCCCCAAAAAATGCACTTAATCCAAACATCACGAGTAACCGATCAGTCCATAAATTTGCCGCTGCTGCAGGTGTAATGAGCATAGCAACTACCATGATGGCACCTACAGCATCGAAGGCTGCAACGGTTGTAATTGAAACCATAGTCATAAAAACATAATGCAATAAGAGAACAGGAATACCGAGACTCACAGCGAGTGCAGGATCAAAGGTTGTAATTTTCCATTCTTTATAAAACAAACCGATCATTAAAACAACAATAAGTGTTACAACCGTTAGCATGACGACTGCTAATGGTATGTCACCAATTATCGGTAGCTCAATGACATTCCAAGGGATAAAAGAAATTTCACCCATTAGCGCATGATTCACATCTAAATGAACGTTCCCTACACTTGTTGAAATTAATACCACACCAATTGAAAAAAGTGTTGTAAATACAACCCCTATCGAGGCATCACTGTGAATCCCTTTCGACTCAAACCACTGAACGAGCCAAGTAGTCAATAAACCAGCAAATAGTGCACCAATAAGCATCGTCATACCCTGTAATGAAGCACTAATCAAATAGGCTACAACGATTCCAAGAAGAACAGTATGACTTATAGCATCTGCCATCATCGCCATTCGTCTTAAAATAAGCAATACACCAATAAGTCCACAACTAATGCCCACAAGTGCTCCCGTAATTAAAATCCAGCCTACATAGCTCATTCAAGATCACCTCTTTGGACTTGGACGTTCCGTTTCTTTTTAATTAAATTCGTTTGTTTATACGTGTTCAATAAGCCTTGCTTGGAGCCAAATACGAGAGACACCAAAAATAGAGCAGCTGACGTAAGAACGATCAACGGTCCTGTCGGTAAGTTCCTTCCAAATGTGCTCACAAAAGTGCCAAACCCACCAGAAAAACCACCAATACTTGCTGATAAAATAAACATAACGAACAACGAATTCGTCCAATACCGGGCACTAACAGCAGGAATAATCAACAACGCAGCCATTAAAATAACCCCAACTGCTTGAATCCCAATGACAATAACAAATACGAGTAAAAAAGTGTAAAGTGATTGATACACTTTTACCGGGATACCAATCATATTTGCATGATTTGGATCAAATAAAACGACTTTCCATTCTTTAAAAAACAGTGCGATTAATATAATTACGAGTAAAGCAATCAAGCCCATAATGACCGCATCGCTTCTAACCATTGATGCTGCTTGCCCGAAGATAAAACTGTCTAATCCACTTTGTTTTCCACCACCAACTCGATTTGCTATCGTTAAAAGCATAATGCCACCACCGAAAAACACAGACAATATAATCCCCATCGCTGCGTCTTCTTTTATTCGAGTCGTGTGATCAATTACTTGAATTAAATAGGCTCCAATCAACCCGCTTATGGCAGCACCAATGATGAGTACTAAAAGTTCTTTTTCTCCTGAAAGTAAGAAAGCCATCATCACACCAGGCAATGCTGCGTGAGATATTGCATCACTCATTAATCCTTGCTTACGTAAATGTGTCATTGTACCAACCATTCCAGCTGCTAAACCAAGCAAAATCGTTGACATCAAAACCCATTGGAAGTTTGGGCTAGACAGAACGCTGACCAAGATTCTCCCCTCCCAACCACTGGATTGTGCCACCATACGTTTTGGAAAGGTGTGCTGTGGTAAATGTTTCTTTTGTTGGACCGTATGCAATCAGTTGCTTATTTAGCATTAACACGTGATCAAAATAACGAGGGACCGTCTGCAAATCATGATGAACCACCAAAACGGTTTTTCCTTGATCTTTTAATTCTTCTAAAACCGAAATGATTGTTCTTTCCGTTTTTGCATCTACTCCTGCGAATGGTTCATCCATAAAATATAGTTCCGCTTCTTGTACAAGTGCCCTTGCCAAAAACACACGCTGTTGTTGCCCACCAGATAGTTGACTGATTTGCCTTGTCGCGTACTCTGTCATATCTACTTTCTCTAGTGCAGCCATCGCAAGCTTACGGTGCTTTTCACGCGGGAAACGCAACCAACCTATTTGTCCATATAACCCCATCGTTACGACATCGATTACATTTGTGGGGAAATCCCAATCTACTGCGCCTCTTTGAGGAACATAGCCAATTCGTTGTTTTTGAGACTGCAGAGCGTTTCCGTAAAATTCCACATCCCCGCTTATTTTTGGTTGTAGACCGAGGATCGATTTGATCATCGTTGATTTACCAGCGCCATTCGGTCCAACAATTCCCGTTAACGTCCCTTGTTCAACTGAGAAAGAAAGCGAATCAAGTACAACTTTACTTTGATATGCTGTTGATAAATTTCGTACCGTCAAAACATCCATTTCTACTCCTCCTCACGTAGCAATGCATTTACAATTGTCTCTACATTGTGTTCATACATACCAATGTAAGTACCTTCTTTTGTCCCTTTTTCGCCCATTGCATCAGAAAAAAGTTCTCCACCTAGCGTGACATCATGACCTTTTTCTTTTGCTCCTTCAATAACTGCTTGAATGGAGCGAGGGCTTATACTACTTTCTACAAAAACCGAGGGGATATTTCGCTCTACAAGTATTTCTATCGTTGAGTCAATATCTCGAATGCCTATTTCATCTTCTGTGCTTAACCCTTGAAGTCCAATCACTTCCAAATCATGCATTCGTCCAAAGTATCCAAACGCATCATGAGCTGTTACTAACACTCGCTGCTCATCGGATAGTTGATCCATTTTCTGCGCTGTTTGTGCAATCAATTCATCCAACTCATTAAAATAATCTTGTTGTCGCTGCTTTAGTTGATCCTCATCTTCTGGTAAATGTTGAATTAACGTTTCAGTTGCGATATCTAGTGCTTCTTTCCATATATCAACATCAAACCAGATATGAGGGTCTACAAGGTCTACAGCCCCTTCATATTCAAAATTCTTTAGTAATTTTTCTTCATCAATTGAATCACCTAAAGCTACAGACTTTGACGGACCCATTTGCTCAAAAATTTCGTTCATTCTACCTTCAAGATGCAGGCCGTTATACAAAACAAGGTCAGCATTTTGGAGTGATTGAATATCATTTTGAGTCGCTTGATAGGTGTGAGGATCTACTCCAGGACCCATCAATGAAGTAACTTCTACCAACTCTCCACCTATTTGTTCAATTGAATCCCCAATTTGTGAAGTTGTTGTAACGATCCTAATCGGTGTATCCCCATCTCCTTCTTGTGCTTCAGAACATCCAACTAATGCAATACTAAGAACCGATAAACCCAACATTGTCTTTAACTTTTTCATAAAAAGATCCTCCTTTTCCCATACGCTTTATTTTTGCACAAAGGCAACTTTAATTCCAAAAAAATACATAAATCAACATTAAATTTCACTACGAACACAAATGTTTCCTTAATGCAACTTTAATCAATTAAGCCACAGTTGTCAAGATATTCACGAAAAAAAAACAAAGTGAATTGATTGAAAATTCGATCGCTATCTTGATAAAGAATAATCAATGATGTATAGTTAAAATCATCATTGATCTAAATGTGTCATGGTAATATAACGGACCGTTTTTTGGAATGATAAATACACGGGCTTGAGCACGGTGCTGTGCTTCTGAAGTTGTAGGAGGATGTAATATGAATGGCAAAGTTAAATGGTTCAACAACGAAAAGGGATACGGTTTTCTTGAAGTAGATGGCGGTGAAGATGTTTTTGTTCACTTTACGGCAATCCAAGGGGATGGCTACAAGTCACTTGAGGAAGGTCAAGAAATATCTTTTGATATTGTTGAAGGTAACCGTGGCCCTCAAGCTTCAAACGTCGTCAAGTTATAATGAGTTCATTAAAGCTTCGGCTGACGCATTGATCGTCAGCTTTTTTCTATTCGAAAAATTTTCAATCGACTAAGTTAAATGTTTGCCGTAGCGCCTAATTCTCTCCCCAACTGTACACTCACGAATACAAAAGCGGTGTGCACGTGTTTTACCTCCATCTATACGAAGTTGTTTTTTAACGGGACAACCTTCGCAGTACGTATTAATCAACTCTTGAACTTCATCGATTACTTTTCTTCTTTTCACTATATTCAGCATCCTCTCATCGGTTACATTATCTCAGTCTTACTTTGTATAAAGATGCCTTCTATCGCTTGAGACGCTAATTTATCTGCTTCTTTATTTTTTTCTCGTCTAACAGCTGTTGCTTCAATCTTTAAATTGTTTTTCTTACATAGTACTTCGATCTTATCAAGCCAATTATTTAACACCTGATCATAGCATGGCCATTCATCATTTAGTTGGTTGATAACAACTAAAGAATCCCCAACCACAGCAATTTTTTGATGACTAATCAAGAGCTCTTCACATAATTGGATGCTTCGATAAAGAGCAGCATATTCTGCTTCATTATTGGATTTCAAATGATTCAAATGATTATTTTCACGCACCCGAAACCGCTTGTTCGATTCACTATAATGTAGCACAACCCCTATTCCAGATTGTCCGTTTTCTTTATGGAAGCTCCCATCAAACTCAATAGACACATTCGTTTTTTGCTCGACTTTTTGTGTCATTAATTTTTTAAATTCTTTTAAATTCCAAGTTTGACCAAAGTCGTCTTCAATCTTAAGTTCTTTCATACGCCCCGTTTTTTCAAAATCTGAAATGATCGCCAAAGATATTTTATCTTGAATCCAATCAGACTCAAATGGCACCGAGGGAAGCGTAGGATGTTTGTATAAAAAATGTAGTTTAACTTCCATACAATCTCCTCCTGTTACATGACTAACCCCTACTTTACTCCAATATTGTTTGAACGTGTAAGTATGACTATAATTGAAAAGTAAAGGAGGGATTCTATGATAGAGCTTTTTATTGATGGAGCTAGCGCAGGAAATCCAGGTAAAAGCGGCGCAGGTATTTTTATAAAGAATGCCCAACACACAAAAAAACATGCGATCCCTCTCCGGGCCATGAACAATCATGAAGCTGAATATGAAGCACTCATTCATGGTCTTAAGTTGTGTCTACCTTTTAAAGACCAAATCATTTCATGCAAAACCGATTCTATTGCTGTTTTTGGAGCAGTAGAAAAACGATTTATTAAAAATAAACAATATGCTCGTTATTTGGATGAAATGATTCCATTGCTTGATCAATTCGATTTGTTTTTTATTAAGTGGATCCCAAGCAAAGAAAATAAAGTAGCGGATGCTCTAGCTAGACAAGCGATACATAAGGGCTTGTAACCCACAACAAGTAAAGTGACCCCAAAAGTTAGACACTTTATTATGGATTGACGCCCTTTTACCTTCGGTTATAATGCGTCAGCACCTCCATCTTTACATATAGCTTGCCACTTCTGAATGGTGGTTGGAGGCTTAATATTAAAAATAATGGCAATGTCCTCTCGTGGACGTCCTCTTGTTCTTATATATGTTTAAGTACATCTAGTTTATCGCTTGCGGAGATTGCATACCCTCACCAACTCAATGTCTTTTTACTATCATTAGTTTCTATTCTTTTGAAAATTTATCTATAAAAAAGCTGCACCTCCAATGACGTCTAACAATTGGGGGGCAGTTTTTATTTTGAATACAGGAGATGATAACGGGCGTTCCATCTATGACAGAACTGTTTGGTTCTCATATTGTATAAGAGAGGTTACAAAATTAAAAATTGGGCTGAAAATGAACAGCATTGATTTTCCTAGGTTCCAGAAAATCGGGCTCCAACTATTGTCATATCCACGATTTTCGTCCGTGTTTTCATACTGACTTCTTATAACACAGCTAAGTTTGTATGCAAGTGTTTCAAAGATAAAAAACTTATAGAACAGCTTTTTCTCGACAGGGAGGTGAAGGATTGAAAACTTCAAAAATTAAGTGTTCCGTAGTGCCTATACTGCTTACGTTTGTTGTAGTATTCTTCTTAAGCACCTTTTTGCTCACTTTCTTTTTCTTTAGTGGAAGAACCCTCGTTGTACCTGATGAGTTTCCGGACATTCAAGCAGCTGTCAATGAGGCCAATCCAGGAGATACTATATTAGTCAAGCCAAAAGAAGATGGTACATCCTATGAGGAGAGCGTTGGCATTACTGAAGATGATATCAAGCTAATTGGTATCGGTAAAACAAAACCAGTCATAGATGGAACCGATGTGCAAGCTGAGGGTATAACTCTTAATGGTAAGTCGGGCGTAGTAGTGAAGAATTTTAGAATTCAAAACTTTACCGTTGCTGGCATTTCCTTAAGTAGTGGTTCAGGCAACAACTTGATTAAGGGTAATACCGTTAATAATAATGGAGTGAATGGTATTTCCTTAAGTAGTGGTTCAGGTAACAACTTGATTAAAGGTAATAATGTTAATAATAATGGAGTGGATGGTATTTCCTTAAACAATTCAGGTAGTAACATGATTAAAAGAAATATCGCTAATAATACTGAAAGTGGCAGTGGTATTTTCTTAAGCATTTCAAATGACAACATGATTAAAGGAAATACCACTAATGATAATGGTAGTAGTGGTATTATTTTATCCCTCAATTCAAATAGCAACATGATTACAGGGAATCTCGTTAATAAGAATGAGGTGAATGGTATTGTCTTAAGCACTTCAGATGATAACCTAATTACACGGAATAAAGTTAATGAGAATGATAATATTGGTATTTTCTTAAACTCAACTTCTAATCAAAATAATGTTTTCTTTAATCGTGCGTTCGGTAACACTCCTGGTCCTGATATTGAAAATCAAGGTGCCAATAATAATTTTAAAGGGAATAAATGTGGTAACGGTTCCCCAATCAGTATATGTAACTAATCCGTTCTGGGTCTACTTATCCCTACGTCTTTGTGAAGTGAACCCAAAAATTTAGACACTTAGGCAACGGATACAGCATGAGTCCGGTATCTGAAGTGAGTATTGTCAAGTAGACAGGAAGTAAAAATCTCTACTAAGCAACCTAATTCCTATGGTCATAGGAGTTAGGTTGTTTAATTTTTTCTGAAAACGCTGATGGTTATAGAAATGAATACTTTCAACCGAGGACCCTCAAAGGGAACCTTCACTTGCTAAATGTCTTTTAACTCCACTAGTTTTTCTTCTTTTGAAAATTTATCCATAAAAAAACCGCACCTCCAATTATTAGTGTTGTCTAACAATTGGTGTGCAGTTCAAAGTTGAGGAATTCTTTTATATCGCAATACCTTTTTTTCTGAAATGATCAAGCATAGTTGAACGTGATGACAACTTTGAAGAAACAAGTTCTTCTAATACCGACATATAAAAGCTGCTATCAAAACGTTGTTGAAGCATTAGCGTAAGTTCGATCGAGACTTGAACAATTGTATCAGATGCATCCGTATATTTACGACCGAAATAAATAAAGCCAATTGCTTCATCACTTAACTTAAAGCCTTTCGTTTCTAGATCAGCTAAAAAATTATCTAATGAATTCATTTTCGACCACCTGAGTGAACGGTATTACTCGTTAAAAATCGGTGCACTGTTTTTAATTCATGCCAGTCGATGATTTCTTGCGCTGTAGATGGAACACCTGCCCACTCTCCATAGAGAACATCAGGCAAAGGTACTTCGCAATGAATGGCTGCAAGGTTTCTTGATACATGGAGCATATCTAAATCTTCTTCAATTTTCTTTCGTTGGGAAGGGGTGATTGCATGAAGATTCTCTAGAATTCCATCAATTGTTTCATGCTCTTTGATCAATTTAAACGCTGTTTTTTCCCCAATCCCTTTTACCCCTGGATACCCATCACTCGGGTCGCCCATGAGGCCTTTAACATCTATAAATTGATTTGGCGTAATACCGTATTCTTCAACAAAACGAATTTCATTAAATCGCTCGTATGTGCCATATCCTTTTTTAACGAGCCAAATCTCCACGTTTTTTGTTAGTAACTGTAGCAAATCTTTGTCTCCACTCACAATACTCACTTTTGTTGAATTATCGGCAAGTTTGGCGATTGTTCCAATACAATCATCAGCTTCATACCCCGTAACTCCGATATTGGTAAACGAAAAATGAGATGCGATCTCTTTAACCAAATCAAATTGCGGAATTAGCTCACTAGGTGGTGCTTGTCGGTTTGCCTTATACTCTTGGTAAACTTCATTTCGGAATGTTTTGGACCCCATATCCCAACACACCGCCACATGAGTTGGTTGCACCTGTTGGATGGCCGTTAGCGAGTGACGAATAAACCCTTGTATCGCATTCGTTGGTGTGCCATGACGATTGATCATAAATTGATTGGTCATCGCTGTAGCAAAAAATGAACGAAATAATAGTGCCATCCCATCTATTAGTAAAATATGTTTTTGCTGCATTTTAAATTTCCCTCACTTCACTTACTTCTTCACAAAATCGGTTGAATCTCCAAGTTCGATTTCATTGTCATCATAGGAAACCCAATCACTGTAGCTTCCTGGATAAAGTTTTACATTTTGGAATCCGGCTTGCTTTAGGGCAATTATATTTGGTGTAGCAGTTATCCCACTCCCGCAATACACAACAATTGATCGATCTTTTTCCCAATCTGCAAACCGATTCTCTTGTTCTGCATCTTTTAAAAAGAATCCCTTATGTAAGACATTCATCCAGTCTTTATTGATTGCACCTGGAATATGACCTGCTACACGATCAATTGGCTCATTTTGACCAATATAACGGTCGTATGAACGTGAATCAATTAAGATTGATGTTGTTTCGCCATTGACGATTTTTTTTACTTCATCAACATCCGTCTTCATCTCATGTTGAATATTCGGTGTGAAAATTACTTCTTCTGGTTGTTGTTGTTCAGTTTCAATAGGCAACTGATGAGCTTGCCATTCTTTAAAGCCACCATTTAGGATATACACTTGTTCATGGCCAAAATAACGTAATAACCACCAACAGCGGGATGCAAAGGCACCTTCTCCTCCGTCATACGCAACTACGATGGAAGAATTTGATACACCTGATTTTTGCAATAATTGCTTAAAGTCATTTTCTACAGGTAATGGATGACGTCCACCGTGCTTCCCTGGAGCACCAGAAAGGTCTTTATTTAAGTCAAAATAAACAGCGCTTGGAATATGCCCAGCAAGAAATTGAGTTTTACCTTCTGATGGATTTTGCAATGAGAAACGACAGTCAATCACTACCACATTTTGTTGATCAAATTTTTCAGCTAACCATGCAGCCGTTACCGTATAGTTCATTTAATCCGCCCCCTATGATTCTTTTTTCATAAGCTTGATAATGTGTAGTTTTGGTTCCCAGCAGTCGAATTGATAATGAGTTTTTGTTTGGAAGCCTAATCGTTTGCAACGATAGATCATTCCCTCTTGTGTTTTTATCGACTGAAAATGAATGCAAGTCGCACACGCGTGGAAATCCTTCACCTTTACGTAATGCTCCCCTCTGTAATTCGTTGGTAAGCGTGTGTCCAATGTTCGATTACTTCGTCAGATTGCAATCCTTCTAGTGCACTATCAATTTGATCCAGTAAATCGCACCTCCATCTATTATACATGTCTCGACCAGTAGTTGAAAACTGTTCATCAACCCATTCTACTAATCGCGATTGCTCCTTCTTGATTTCACTTGCTGTTATTTTACGTAATCGAGCTTCTAACTTATCTCTCATGACTTTCTTTTCGTTTTTTTCAAAGAAGGACTTTGTGTTTTTAAACGATGACAGCTCTGTTTTAAATTCTGAAGGATTGAGAACCTGAAACCATGTTGTAAAAGTTACTAACTCTTTTTCTTCCCATTCAACTTGTGGTCGGATTCCTTCAGGAAATATTGATCGAACCTTTGTCCATTCTATCTCTAAGCTGTTTGCTATTTGATGTTCAATAAATTGAGCCATACGATGATTGATCACACGTAGTTCTTGCGCAAAATCAAAACCGAGCATTTTTAGTAATGATATTATCGCCTCTTGCAGCGCTTTTTGACTTGATTGTTGAATAAATAA
The DNA here is from genome assembly GCF_040801915.1 of Jeotgalibacillus marinus. NCBI lineage: Bacteria > Bacillati > Bacillota > Bacilli > Caryophanales > Caryophanaceae > Jeotgalibacillus > Jeotgalibacillus marinus. Next base: position 164,618 of record NZ_JBFMIA010000005.1, read on the forward strand.
TGTTGGGTTAAAAGATTCCTTAAAAAAATCAGAGAATCGGTAAAATACCCGTTGTTCCATGTAAAATAAAAGCTCATTAAGCTCTTGTTCAGAGCGTTTTTCAACAGAATGAAATTGGGGATTTTCAAATCGACTAAGTACCAAGGATTTGCTTTGGTTTAAAATGGTCAATTTTTCTTTTTTCTGTTCATCGCTCTGCTTAGAAGATTCAATTAAACCCTCTATGCGCTGGACCACCATGTTAAAGTCCCTGTTAGCAACACTCAACGCCATCCCATGAAGATCATGACGTAAAAAGTCATGAAAGTCTTCTTTAAATAAATCAATTCCAGATTTTTTTGAAACAGTTTGATCACCGCTGATCGCTTGAAGGCTAGAGACCCCGAAAATTCGCGGAAAACGAATGCCAAAAGCGATTAGCTGATCTTTAATATAAGCCAATACAAGTTCTTTTTCTTTTTCACTTTCAGCAAGGTCGACAGCATTTACGACAAAAAACATCTTGTCTAACTCGAAGCTTTCTTTCACACGTCCTAGCTGTATTAAAAATTCACGATCTGCATGAGCAAAAGCATGGTTGTAATAGGTGACAAATAAGATTGCGTCCGCATTCCGAATATAATCAAACGAAACATCTGTATGACGAGCATTGATTGAATCAGCACCTGGTGTATCAACAATCGTAACCCCTTCATCCCCAAGAGGAGAATCTACATAATAATCGATGCTTTCAACGAAGCATGACTGATGTTCATTTGCGACGTACCCTTCAAATTCCACCCTACTTACATGTAACCTCTCACCTAAGTTGTCTTTATAAGTTTTCCACCCTTTTATAAATGCTTGAATAAAACTTTTCTTCGTGTCGTTCCCAAGGATACCTTTTTCAACAATCATTGTTGCCATAATGTAAGCCTCTTGTAAATCTTTCGGATAATGATTAAAATCAGCCATCACCTCTTGCAAATCATTCAATAAACCCTCCTGTTTTTTTAAAAAAATGTGGACCGTTCCATCTGGATTTTCATTATTCGGTGGTTTAATTTTGTTAATTGAAGCAGTTGTTGGATTTGGTGAAACGGGCAAAACCTTTTTTCCAAGCAGTGCATTTGCAAAGGAAGATTTACCAGCACTAAACGCACCAAATAAAGCGATTGTAAAATCCTTTGATTGTAGTTTCTTTATTCTCCTTAAGAGTAACTCACGTTGACGTTCGAACCCTTTTAACCCCTTGATATGTTCACTTGCAAGGTTTAAATTGTGTATGACCTTTTTTTCATCCCATTTGACTGAGGGATCTTTTTGAACAACACCACTTGCAGTGACGCTGATTTCTTCACTTGTTACCCCATTATATGAAGACAATTCGTCTATATAAGTGACTTCCTCTTCTGCTCTATTCCAATCACTTCGCCAGTTTAAAAGAGTTTTTTGAATATCATCGCTTGTTGGCTGATGTGGAAATGAAATTTTCAATTCTAGATTAGTTAAGTATCGTAACGCATTTGCTTTTTGATGGATGGTCATCCATTCTTTTTCTGATTGAACGGTATAGTCTTCTATCATTTGTTCAAAATCATTTAACAGTTGTTTCTTCATTTGAACAAGTTTACTTTTAGCCTCAGAACGAATACTTTTTGCAACATCCTCACAGTAATTTAACACGGACTGCCCATTTACTTCTGCGCCTCGCTTAACAAGCTTCTCAACTCGTTCACCTGTAATGATAATTGCGATCTTATCAATCTTGTTGGACCATCCGACATCCACAATCCCCGCTCTCTTTAAGCTTGTGTGACAACAATTTTTCATATGCCATTCAAGTTGTCGCTGCACAACTGATTGAAAGGTTTCTACAAATTCCTCTGTCCTTTTAATACGTTCTTCTGCTGTTTTTTTTGATGAAAACAGCAAACCTATCTTAAATGAAGGTTGCATTGCTTCTAAAAATAATTGTGCTTTTTCTCGAACTTCAGCAGGCATTAAGTATGCAGATTTTAATAATTGATCTTGTTCTTTGTTAAACGACTCGATCCAGTCACCCAAAGAATAAGATTGATGTTTTTTCTTAAACGTTTCTTCCTTTTGAAAAACCAATTCTTTTTCATCTATTTCTTTTTTTGAAAGAAAATCGCTATATATATCCAGCATGTCTTTGTATTCATCTAGCAAGAAGTCATGGTGCTCTTGCTTTAGCATTGAAAGTGAATCAGTTGTCGTTTGTAATATAACTTCTTTACGATTGTCCATTAAAGACGTGACATATGAGTGAATTCCATCAATCTCATTGTGGGCATGACTCTGATCTTTTAATGTTGTGTAGTGAAAAGCTTTTGGTGTGGCTTCCCAAGCAGCAAAAGCTTCTTCTGTTGATTGTTTAAAAATTGAAAACGGCAATTCCTCATCGCGGTGCTTATCAATTTGATTGATGATGGCATGCACTGGGCGATTGAAATGAATTAAATTTCGTATGTATTCAAAATTCATTTGGGATTGGACATGGTTATAGTCCATTACGTAAAAACATAGATCTGCTAGGTGAATAGCCGACTCTGTTGATTGTTTATGTGCGTCGTCTACTGAATCAATCCCTGGTGTATCCAGCACAGTTACCCCTGTAGGAATATTTGACTTCGTACGATATAAATCAATTCGCTTTATTTTTACGCCGTCTTTCCCTAATTCTCCAATCACTGTTTCATCTAATGACGGCAATAATTCGATGATTTGATTATCATTTGTTGTCACACGAATATTTTTGTTTTCTCCAGTGTGAATGGCAATTAAATTTGCACTTGTTGGGATTGGACTTGAGGGAAGAATCTCTTCGCCCATCAAGCGATTGATCATTGCAGATTTCCCTGCAGAAAAGTGCCCACAAAAAGCCACGATCAATTCTTCTTGGACAAGTTTATGTGCTAATTTTTCAATTTTAATCGCTCTCGTCTCATCCTGATTTTCAACACACTGAGAGTGAAATTCGGCTAATTGGTATAATAAATTTTCTTTGTTTTCTTCAAACAATTGACGTTCCATGACACATGCATCCCCTTTTCCTTACCTTCTCTTAATTGTAGCGGATTTTTCAAGAGAATCCTATCTTGACAAGAAAAATCACTCACAAAAGGAGTCGAATTATTCTTTTGGAATAATAAGTGGTGGGCTGACCAAAATTTTTAGGCATGTCTCCAGAACAATAGAAGTGAAAGAAAATAACCATCTAGAAGTGCTTGCAACACGGATCTAGGTGACAATGTAGGTAAAGTGTGTTTCACACCAATTAAACACTATAATCTCCTAAACGATAACGAACAAGCCTCTCATATACTGAGAAGCTTGTTTTAATTTTATTAAACATTTAACTACTAATCAAAAACCCTGAATAGTCATTCCACCATCTACAAAAAGTGTTTGCCCAGTTACGTAACTACCAGCATCCGAGACAAAGAAAATGGCTGGACCAACCAATTCATCTAACTGACCCACTCTTTTTAAAGGGGTGACAGCTAAAATGTCGTTCAAATACTCTTCGTTTGCTAACAACTGTTCCGTTAATGGGGTTTCAAAATACCAAGGTCCAATGGAATTTACGCGAATATTATGATCGCCCCACTCTAAAGCCAAGACTTTTGTCATTTGAATTAAAGCAGCTTTTGACGCAGCATACGCAACACCCGTCCGAAGTGCAACGTGTCCCGCTACAGAAGAAACGGATAAAATACTCCCCCCGCTTTCCTGCTCCTTCATGATTCTTCCGACTTCTTGAGACATCATAAATGCAGATTTCAAATTAGTATCCATAATTGCAGACCATTCTTCATCTGTTACTTCCGTAGCGGATGAGCGAATGTTGATTCCTGCATTATTGATCAAAATATCGATCTTTCCAATTGTTTCTTTAACATGTTTTATACAATTGTAGATTTGACTACGGTCGGTTACATCTACTGACATCACATGTGCTTTTCCACCCTGGCTTTTTATTAAGTTTGCTACTTCTTCAAGATCTTTTAGCGTACGAGAAAGTAACACTACTTCTGCACCAGCTTGAGCAAGACCAATCGATAAGGCCCTGCCAATTCCCCGACCTGCTCCTGTAATAATGGCTGTTTTTCCATCTAACCTAAACGAAGGTGTGTACACGCCTATCCCTCTCTCTATAAATATTGATGTATTAACGATTTGTGCCGTTAGAAAGATGATGATAAAATCCTCAATGAGAGGAACGTTCGTATATGTCTTGACCCCCGTATATACCACGAGGGGCTCTTTCTATGTTAAGTCCCCGAAAATGCTGCTAACTGGAATGCTCTTACCGAATCTTATACGTGTTCTAATGAATAAATTTCTGAATACTTGTCCGTCAAATAGTCGATCAAGTACTGTGCATTTAACCCTTCACCCGTTGTGTCTTGAATAATTTCGAGTGGCTTTTTCATTTTACCAAACTGATGAACACGCTCTGTCAACCATTGTTTAATCGGTTCAACATCTCCGGTAGAAAGAAGCTCATCATAATTTGGCAAGTCCTTTAGCATCGAATGTTTCAATTGTGCCGCATACATATAGCCAAGAGCATACGATGGAAAATAGCCGAAAGCTCCACTTGACCAGTGAACATCCTGCAACACACCTTCGCCGTCATTCTCAGGACGAACACCTAAATACTCTTCATACTTGTCATTCCAAATTCGAGGGAGATCTTCCACTTCGAACTCATTATTAAACAATCCTTTTTCGATTTCATAGCGAACCATCACATGAAGAGGATAGGTTAGTTCGTCCGACTCAACTCGAATAAGGGACGGCTTTGACTCATTAATCGCGCGTACAAATTGTTCAACAGGAACATCATCAAATTGACCGGTAGAATGTTCTTTTAACAAGCCATAATGACGCGCCCAAAATGACGGGTGTCTTCCAACAAAATTCTCATAAAATAGTGATTGTGACTCGTGAATTCCCATTGATGTTCCACTACAAAGCGGTGTCCCAACCAATTTTTCACTTACATTTTGTTCATAAAGAGCATGGCCTCCCTCGTGAATCGTCCCAAAGATCGCTCCACGGAAATCTTCTTCATCGTAACGGGTGGTCACGCGGACATCTCCAGGATTCAACCCTGTCGCAAATGGATGAACAGCTTCATCAAGTCGACCGGCTTCGAAATCATATCCGATTTCCTCAAGAATTTTTAAACTGAATTTCTTCTGAGCATCGTTTGGAAAATGCTTATAAATAAAGGATGTGTCTGGCTTATGAGGTGATTCTTGAATTTGTTTTACAAGTGGTACAATTGCTTCTCTTACTTGTCCAAAAACACGATCCAACACTTCAACAGTTACACCAGGCTCATAGGAATCTAGCAGAGTATTATATGGATCTCCTTTATAGCCCCAGTAATTCACAAAACGTTTATTTGTTTCTACCAATTTTTCTAAAAACGGTTGGAATAAAGAGAAATCCGATTTTTCACGTGCCTCTTCCCATACACTTTCCGCTCTAGATTGCAGGATGACATATTCACGATATTCGTCAGCAGGGATCTTTTTATTTCGTTCATATTCTTTTTGACATTCTTCTAGTGTTTTTACCGTTACTTCATCAAGCTCTGCTTTATGAGGAGATAAACCAGCAACAAATGATGCCATTTCATCAGAGGTTGACAGGTCAAATAATTCAGATGAAAGTGTTCCAATGACTTGCGAACGTTGATCAACTGCTTTTTTCGGTGCGCCTGTTCGTAAATCCCAGTAAATTAACCCTAGCGCTTCATTGTAAGCTGTCATTTTATTTACATATGTAAGAAATTCTTTTTCTAGTTGTGCTACTGTAATTGTCATTTAGCTTCCCCCTTATTGTTCATATAACCTATTTTATCACATTTTTCAGAAATTAAGAAATAAAAAAGAAAAGAGCTCATTTGCGCTCTCTCTTTTTTGTTTCTTATCTTTGCAAAATTTTCGGTTGAACGGGTAAAATTGATGTTACTTCGTCTATCCATTTTAAATCTTCCTGAGTTAAAAAAATATGCACCGATCCTTTATCGCTTGAAGTTCGAATTAAACGGCCGATCCCTTGTTGAAGCCTTAGCAACATATAAGGCAGATCAACTTGTTGAACAGGGTCAGCAACATGGTTTCTTTTTGCTTCAAAAACCGGATCTAGCGGCGGGATAGGTAACGAATCAATAATGACTTGACTCAGGCTTACTCCCGGGACATCAAGCCCTTCCCATAAATGATGTGCGGATAATATACTCGATGAGTCCATTTGGAATTTTTCAACGAGTGTACTAATCTCTTCATCACCCTCAAAATAAATTGTGCCTCTGTTAGATAATTCATGAGAGCAACCAACTTGGAATAGATCTTGATCACCTTTCGAATTAAATAGAACAAGACTGCCACCAGTATGATTAGCTTTTAATAACTCTACTTGTTTTTCACCTTTGTCGAATTCATCCATCACATGAATGGTCACATCCATCGTATCCTCATACTCGAATGGTGAGGATACCGTGAATGCATCGTATTGATCAATTCCGAGACTATGTGCTAAATAAGAGAAATCTTCTTTGACAGATAATGTTGCTGAAGAAAAGATATATGGAATTTTTTTAGAGAAAACTTCTTCACGTAAAATATCTTCTACGAGTCTTGGCATGATCACAAGCGTGTCATCTTCACTGGACTCTTCTAACCACACAATCGCGCCATCGTCGTCTACAAATAGCTTCAAAGAAAACAACACTCGTTCAAGGTATTCTTCAACTATTTTTAGATCATAATCATCAATGACATATAGTTCAGATTCAAACACAAGTTCTTCTAGCAATTGATCAATGCTTTCTTTTAACATTTTTGATTTTGTCATTAAATCAGGATGGCGTTTAATAGCAAGTCTTTCTGTCATGCTATTATGATCAGCTTGTCTGCTGATTTCAGCAAACCATTGATCATGTTGTTCAAGAATACGATCAATTAAATAAAGCGTTTTTTCGCGAATATCGTTACTTGATAGTTTATCTAAAATAACAGCCAAGTTTGATAAAGACGTACGATACGTTAATGCTTTTTGAGCAGCAAACTCGAGTAAATGACCTTCATCAAATATAACTGCACTAGCTTCTGGAAGTAATGGTAGCTGCCCCTCTCTTTTTCTCGCTTCCTTTGTCCAAATATGTTCCATGTAGAAATCGTGTGAACAAACGATTAAGTCACCAGCTGCACGGTAATGTTCGCGATTTAATGTTTGTCCACATCGGTGGCGTACATCGCACGATAGACAATCTTGTAATGAATCATAGTTGACACTTTTCCACTGATCATCATCTAAATAAGGGTACTCTTTACGGTCACCATACGGATAAAATGAAGTCATTGATCCGTTGCCATGCACAAATTCAGGTAGTTGCTCATACACAAAATCAATATCTTCATCATCTGTTTTAGAGGCAGTTTTATCAAGTTTTGTTAAACATAGATACTGCTCTCTTGACTTAGCTAATCGTACATCAACGCTTAAGTCTAATAGCTCTTCTATTTTATGAATATCGCCTGTTTTTTTAACAAGTTGCTCGATTAACGTCTCATCAGAACATGCGATAATTGCTGGCTTTCCTGTATAGCGAGCATAGCAAATTGTATATAAAAGATAAGCAAGCGTTTTTCCCGTCCCTACACCAGCTTCTGCAAACATGATTGACTTCTTTTTAAATGCTTGTTCAAGCTGAAAAGCCATAAAAATTTGTTCATCGCGAAGCTCCAAACCTTTTTCAGGAAAAATGTCATAAAAAACATCTCCAATCCAATCTCCTAACGCTTCGTAAAATGACTGGTCTCCTGTTAATGGGAAAGGCAATGATTTCGTTGTCAAAACTGACCGACCTCTTTTCATCAAGTTTCATATGGTAAATGGTTTATATAACAGAGAAGAAAGGCATGCAGATTGCGCTTGCATGCCTTTCACTCTTAAAGGTAAAAAAATCTGGATGGTTATTGTGGTTTTCTAGGAGGTCTTGTTCCCCAGTATTGGTAATAATCCGTTCGGATAAACCCATTAAATAATTTACGTTTCTTCGTTGCTGGCTTTCCGTATAGCTCTTCAAAAGCAGGGTGTGAGGTAATAATATACTTAGACCATGTTGGGTATTTTTCAAACGCTTCACCCATCTCTTTATACATTTGCTCAACCGCTTCTTCTTCACCAATACGCTCGCCATATGGTGGATTACCGACAATGACGCCATAGTCATTGTATGCAGTAAAGTCTCGCACTTGCATTTGCTTAAACTGAATAAGTTCCCCTAGACCTGCTTCAATTGCATTTTCCTTCGCGATTTCAACCATTTTATGATCGATATCTGTCCCATAAATCTCTAACGGTTGATCGTAATCAGCTAAATCTTCCGCCTCTTGACGAACTTTATCCCATATTGATTTTTTCATATTAGGCCATTCTTCTGAAATGAAATCCCGATTAAAACCAGGCGCAATGTTTTGTCCAATCAATGCTGCTTCAATGGCAATCGTGCCGGAACCACAAAACGGATCATGAAATGGTTTGTCCGCGCGCCAGTTGGTTAATTGAACAAGTGCAGCTGCCATTGTTTCTTTTAAAGGTGCTTCCCCTTGGTCCACTCGGTATCCACGCTTATGAAGACCAGCACCACTCGTATCGATTGTCAGCGTTGCAACATCATTGCGGATTGCAATTTCAATTTTATAGGTCGGACCAGATTCATCTAAGAAACTCATTCGTCTATAAACATGTTTTAATTTTTCTACAATTGCTTTCTTTACGATCGCTTGACAGTCAGGTACACTGTAAAGCTGGGATTTAATTGATTTTCCTGATACCGGAAATGCAGCGTCTACTGGGAGTAATCTTTCCCATGGAAGAGCCTTCGTTTGTTCAAACAACTGGTCAAATGAGTAAACTTTAAATTCACCCATAACAATTTTCACACGATCCGCTGTACGAAGCCAAAGATTTGATTTCGCAATCGCCTCTTCGTCTCCTTCATACATGACCTTTCCGTTTTCAACTTTTGTTTTAAAGCCGAGTTGTTGCACTTCTTTAGCTACAACAGATTCAAGTCCCATCGCTGCTGTTGCGATCAATTTATACGTCGCCATCTTGTCACCCTTGCTTTGTTTATTGTATTAGATAATTTTTATCATCATCCAGCTTCGTGCTGCTGCTGCAAACCCTTCGATTCATCAGTGGGTAAGTACGCCCCCGTCTAAGAATCACTTTATTTGCCTTGGCTGAACGAATCGGTTTTATTATTAAAAAAAGGCGGACCCGCATAGATCTATACGAATGGTCCTGCCTTTTAAGTCTTTTCTTAAACGAACAAGTTCTTTTTTAATGGTTTCACCAATCATGATGATCTATAAGCCATGTTTTGTTCCGTTGTACTTCAAACGCGCGGTTAACGCTCGTACCCAGGTGGCAATCATCTATCTACCAGCATATGCTGATCCTTCCCTTTGTTCATTTCCTCAGGGAAAGTGCCCCTACCATAGTTTGGGTTTCTCACTCGTGGGGTTTACCTCGTTCCACTTCCATCATTTCTAATGGAACTTCGTCACTGTGGCACTTTCAAGAGATGCATACCATATCCTAAGGACGTAGGTATCTTCTCTGCCGTCAAACCAGAATCATCTGGAATGCCCCCGCTTATTTTTTCGCGAGGCACGAACACTACGGGCATCTCAGCACCGTGTGAGCATGGACTTTCCTCTATAGCGTAAAGCTACAGCAATCGCCCGAACACCATGATCGCTTCACCAATAATTCATTATACATGAACAAGTTCTTTCGCGCAAGAAAAATCGACCTAGTTGTAAACTAGGTCAACAAGTTCGATATGTATTTCTTATCGATCTTCGTAAAGCTTACGTCCAAAAACTTCTTTTTCTAAATTCGATAGACGCTTTAAAATATCAAAGTTTGTCGTGCCGGCATTCGTATGCGCTGGGGTTGGTTGGGCCGATCTTCGCGGGGTTTCAGTCGTTTGCTGCTGCAAACGTTGATTTTCTTTTTCAAGTGCATCAATACGGCTATAAAAAGCTTCGTAATCTTTGATAATTAGATCTAAAAATGCATCTACTTCCTCAGGTTTATAACCTCTCATTGCTGTTTTAAATTCACGTTCAAGAATTTCTTTTGCCGTTAGTTTCACAAAGTTTTCTTTCATTTTTATCACCTCTACTATCATTTCCACTCTCTACATTTTTTCAAAAAGCCCGCGACTTGTCAATCAACAATAGACCAATCATCATTCCGTTGTTCTTCTTCTACAATCCATTGCAAGTCTTGAAACGTCACTTGAGTGATTTCATAACGGTTTGATTCGTGGTATTTTTTGGCAACTTCCCATAAAAACTTCGGTGAACCTTCCTTCTCTTCATCGTATACAATAAGTAATCCATCCGATTTAGCGATGTGAAAGTGGTTTTTGTTACGTAGTTGTTGTGGGTTTTGATACGGCTTTTGAGAAATGGCTTCAACAAAGTCAGCTTGAATACATAACCGTTGGTAGAGATCTTGGTTGACTTCATTCCATTTTTCTTCGTGATTCTGATAAGCAGCTAATATCCCAAGCTTCAACATTGGATAGGTTTCTTTTAATTCAATGACAACTTCAGCTGCCCAAGTTTCAACACCGAGTTGCCCTGATGTGATCACCCATTGAAGTCCCCTATCTATTTTGCTCACTATCGCTTGTCTTAGTGCTTTTTTAATCACTCTGACTGCAGGATCAGTGTTTTTAAATACACCGATTTCATGTGCTTTATATCCTGCCACCGTCAATACTTTCAACACGGTCACCACCTTTAACTAGCGACAAGATGTAAAAAACGACTGGACTTGTATACCAGTCGTTTAGACGATTATTTTTTATCATTTGTAACACTTGTGGGAAAGCTACCACGGTCACTTACAATAAAACTTTTGATGTGCGGTTGTATGCTCGCTTTTGTGTGACTCTGGGAAATAATGCTTATGTTGGTATATTTGATGCTGCACAGTTATATTCTGGATCGGATGAATGTGCGGCACTTCAATGATCTCTGTTACATGTTTCGTACAACACATAACTGGATGTACGATTGGTTGGCATCTTCTTCGGCAATACACATTGGCTCCCCCTTCCTTGGCTATCAATTGCTGATAACCTTCGTTACATTAGGATATGATGGGTGAGGTGTGCTTGCCCTATGCGAACCACTCAATTATTGTAAGCTTGTTAGTTGATCACCAATTGTCGAAAAAACGTACGCAGTTACTCCAATAACAAAGAAAAATAATATAAAAATGAATCTTCTCATTATCTCAACCCCATTAGTTTCTATATATTTATTCTACATATATTGAGACGTCGACTCAACCCAACATTTCACAATTAAATTTGAACATTTTGTGACAATTAAAAATCATCTTCAGTGTGGGAAATAAGAAGAGTTATTTGAAATTACAATCTCCTCTTCATTATTCAAAGCCTTGTCGAACCCAATCGACTATATAAAAATAATGTAAGTTTTGCTATTAAACAATGTATCGAAGCGTCCCGAAACCTGCGCTTGCCCGGGAAATGATTGATCTATTTTCGAGAAATATTTTATCTTTATTCCCGTCCCAATCATGTCGGTCGATAAGGAATAGCTTGTAGAAAAGCAACTCAACCACAATTCATCGCACTCATTAATTTCAGAGGTTGTAAATCACGCGCACGTATCCACTCCATAAACTCCTTCCGCTATCGCTCCAGTCAGACATTTACCGTGGACACTTATCCAAACGTCTAAGCAGGTAGACCAACCACATTCGTAAAGAGCCCCAACAAACTCCATCCAATAACAACGCCAACCAATGCTATAGAACCTGCAAGACAACAAAAACCCTCGCATTTTTTTAAAGAAACAAGGACAACGATAAAAGCAACGATTGAGATAAGAACTAAAGTAATAATCGATAAAATAACACTCAACAACATAACAGAGAAAAACACATTAAAGAAAAATGATACTGATAAAATTAATCCAGCACCAATACCAATTCCCGCCAAAGCAATACCCCCGCCAAGACAACAAAACTTAACATTCTTTTTAACAGCTAATAATGTAAATAGTGATGTACTTAATGCAATAATAAGTAAAACAACCAATGATATAGTAGTGAATATTTCAACAAATTCCGTTAAACTTAAACCGCCCTCGTCTATTACACCAAGAGCAAAAGCAAGGACACCAAATGCGATAGAGGTTATCGCAAGTAAAATACCACTACCTACGCAACAGACCCGATTTTCTTTTTTAAAAGAAAGTACAAGGGCTATTAATGCAAAGCTAGCGATAATAATTAAACTAATGAGCGCTATTGTAAAAAAAATCTCCACATTATTAACAACCAAATACCTCATCTCCTTTTTCATCATTTTATTCAAAAGCTTAATCAATCGAGTTTATGCTTTCACATTCTTCTTGATGCACAATATAAATCAAAAATAAGTAATGATGATTTCAATCCTTACTCGACTTTTCGCTTACATCAAATGGTGCACTTCATCCTATATTTAAATTATTGATTAACGATGGGTAGGTTTTGTTGAGAGGACAAGGAGTGATCGCGCCGTGGTCGATTTTCACGTACGTGGTGCTATGGTGTTCTTGATGAGGTATAGTTGGCAATGTCTTGTCATGCTTGTACATATGTAGGATGAACAGCATTCGGACCTTGTCTGTTTGAAAGAACTCCACAAGCACCGTTAACGAGTTTTGCTTCATTCAATCCCCTCGTTTGCTTAAAAATCGAATTTTCATTCGAAAACAACGTCAATTTAGGGTAAAACCTCAAGTCGTGCGTCCAGTACCGTTCAAAAAATACACCCCGGGCATAGTAGAGGAATTGTCACTACTATGCCCGGGGTGACTTATGAAAATTGATTTCCGATCGAGCAAGATATCTCATTACAAATTAACTGTTTTAAGCTTTAGGAAAGAATGAACCAATTCCCTTCACGAGTGAACCAAATTGTTGGGCTGTGGACATCATTTGCCCAGCAGTTGACATAACTTTATTGACGTCAACTTGCCCTTTTTCTGTTTTAAACACGTCAAGCCATGAAGCATGCTGATTTTCTTGTTGCCCTTGAAAACCTGATTGAACTTTATATGGATTTACACCAGGCCTTCCATGTAGATTCACTGGTATTGACCCCTCCATCGGCTGGTCTACTGGTATTGATCCATTCACCGGAGAGTTAACTGGTATTGCCCCTTCCATCGGCTGGTCCACTGGTATTGATCCATTCACCAGAGGGTTAACTGGTATTGCCCCCTCCATCGGATAGTCTACTGGTATTGATCCATTTCCCGGCGGATTCATCCAGTGTGGTGATGGTGAGAATTGTTGTTGCATATGATTGACATTTCGTGGTGGATAATAAGGATGAATAGGCATTACCTGTTCGAATGGACGGTGATTAGGGTAGCAAACATAATGTGGACTATACATCTACTCACACCCTTTTAGATTAGTGTATTCTAATACTCCTTCTCTGGTTAAGATTTCACCTTCTCAAATATGTGACGAACTTGTTCAATTACAAAAAAGCTTGATTGAACATAACTTTTAAATCGGTTATAGCTCGTTTCTGGGAAAAAGCATTGAACAGTAAGAAGTTCAATATTTTCAACCGTTGCCTTAATTTGATTTGGATGAAGATTTTTTTGGCGGTTCTCAATCAAGAATACCGTCACCTCTTCTCCCCATTTTTTTGAAAGTTGATGCGCAACATCCGCAAAAGGTTTAACTTGTGTAAAAAAATCACCTTTTACTTTCGTTTCTCTTCTACTATCATATTGTTTCTCAGCTTGATCAACGATATCTAGTAGTTGTTTCGTCATGTCAAGCATACCCTTTGTATCATGCATACATAGCACTCCTTTTTTCTCTTTCTTTGTATTGTATCAAAGACAAATTCGTGAGAAAACGAAACCTTTTTCAAAAATATACGTCTGTTATAGTAGACTTTTTGCTGTTGCCGCCCATATAATCATTTTTTTTGAGAACACTATGGATATAACGATCGAAAATGCTCTACACTTCCTAATCTGTTATGATTGTTGATGAGGTGTTAGATATGGAGTTCCGCTATCCGAATGGAAAAAAATTCAAATCCACAGCAAAGTCAAAACAATTTTCTGAAAAAAAATTGCAACGAGAGGCTATTTCTCATGGTAAACGGGGAATGACATTAGAGGAGGATTTGAACGAAACAAATCAATATTACCTTGATGTAGGGAAAGCTGTCATTCACAAAAAACCTACGCCAGTACAAATTGTGAATGTTGATTACCCTAAAAGAAGTGCTGCAGTTATAAAAGAAGCTTATTTCAAACAGGCTTCAACGACAGACTATAACGGGGTTTATCAAGGATTTTACATTGATTTTGAAGCAAAAGAAACACGTAATAAGCAATCATTTCCCTTACAAAATTTTCACGACCATCAGTTATCTCATATGGAACAAGTAGAAAAACATAACGGGATCGCTTTTGTCATCATTCGGTTTTCATTAACGGAGGAGATCTTTTTGTTACCGTACCAATCACTAGAAAAGTACTGGACTCGAATGAAGCAAGGCGGGCGTAAATCAATGACAAAAGAAGAAATCCAACAAAATGGTTATCAAATTTCGTTAGGCATCCAACCTAGAATTGATTATCTTACTATAGTTGATCATCTTTGTAAGTGACAAGATTTTCAGCTCGTTGAAAGAGAGGGACAATATTATGGCTGATTATTCATCCAGAGAAGAAAGAAGGCGGGCAGCTCAAGCCTCCAATAAAAAGAATTCTAAAAAGAAAAAATCAAAGAAATCCATTGTAAAACGAATTATTCTCGTTGTATTTTTACTAGGTTTTGCAGGTTTATTAGGCGGTGGCGCTCTCTTTGCGTATTATGCTGCACAAGCTCCAGAATTAAATGAAGAAGATTTTATTGATCCAATCCCATCACAAGTATACGCCATGAATAATGATGTCATTGGTACGATCGGTACTGAGGATCGCGACCTCGTTAAATACGAAGACATTCCGCCCCTCGTAGAAAATGCCGTACTATCTATTGAGGATGTACGTTTCTATGAGCATAAGGGTGTTGATGCGATTCGACTTGCAGGAGCCGTTCTTGCAAACCTTAAAGAAGGATTTGGTGCTGAAGGTGCAAGTACCCTTACTCAACAGGTTATTAAAAACAGTTTTTTTGAAAAACCTGAGCAAACTCTCGAGCGTAAAGCACAAGAAGCATGGCTTGCTTTTCAACTTGAACGTAAATACGACAAAGAAGAAATTTTTGAGATGTACGTAAATAAAATTTATTACTCTGACGGCACTTATGGGATTAAAACGGCTTCTGAGTATTATTATGACGTTGACTTAAGTGAATTACAACTTCATCAAGCAGCTTTATTAGCGGGGATCCCTCAACTTCCGAATACTTATAATCCATACAATAATCCTGATTTGGCAAAAGAAAGACGAGACACCGTATTAAGACAAATGCAAAAAAACGGGAAGATTTCAGAGCAAGAAATGCAGGATGCAATCGCTCGTGATATTATGGATGGTGTTGTTGATCGTTCTGAAGAATCAGGGCTTATACGAAATAATCAAGCATCTTCAGAACCAAGATATGCAGCATTTATTGATGCGGTAATAACTGAACTGGAAGACAAAGATTTAAACCCTTTTGTAGATGGGCTGAAAATTTATACGACATTAGACCCAGAGGCTCAAACTCAGGTGGAGAACGTTTTAAATGGGGATGTGATTGACTTCCCTGCTGATATGAATGATGAGCAGATACAAGCTGGCATAACCCTTTTAGACACGCAATCTGGGGAAATACGTGCTATCGGGGGTGGACGTGGTTATGGTGAAGAGGGTCGACGAGAGTTTAATTACGCGATTGATTCAAAAGAACGAAGTGTTGGTTCGGCAATCAAGCCATTATTAGATTATGCTCCAGCCATTGAATACTTAGATTGGTCAACCGCAGAAATACTTGATGATGAACGTGGTTTCAAGTACCAAGATGGTGGAGAACCACAAAACTATGACTTACAATTTAAAGGTGAAATTACAATGAGAGAATCCATATATGATTCTAGAAACATCCCTGCAATTAAAACATTAAATGAAGTTGGACATGAAAGAGGTGGAGAATTTTTAACCGGTTTAGGTTTCGACCTAACAGAACCCATATATGAAAGCAGTGCGCTTGGTGTAGCGACTAACACCGTTGGACTTGCAGGTGCCTATGCAGCATTAGGCAACAATGGGGTATACAACGAACCGTATATGGTGACTTCCGTTGAATTCCGTGATGGGTCTTCCATTGATTTCAAATCGGAATCACATATTGCCATGCAAGAGTCAACTGCATACATGATTACTGATATGTTAAAAGATGTCGTTAAAAATTATGGAACAGCACCGGGCGCGAACGTTCCAGGTATACCATTAGCAGCAAAATCAGGAACAACAAACTACACTGATAAAGAAAAACAAGAAAATAATATTCCAGATAGCGGAGCACCCGATTCATGGATGGCTGGCTATACGACACAATATACAGCTGCTGTTTGGTTAGGTTATCCTAATCGAAAAAAGAATTATATGCTCCCAGAAGAAAGACGTGTAACTCAGCAAATTTTTAAAGAAGTCATGCAAGAAGTATCATCAAACGAAACACCAGATGACTTTAAAAAACCTGGAAACGTAGTTTCAGTCGATATTGTAACTGGCTCGAACCCGCCAGTGCTAGCAAGTAAATCCACACCAGCTGATAAAAAAACAACTGAATTATTCATCAGTGGAACGGAACCTACTATTCCATCGACGGAATTCGAAGAGCCAGATTCAGATTTAGCTGCTCCAACAAACCTTCAACAAGAATATGATGAAGAAGCAAGCTCCATCACGCTCACGTGGGATCATGAGCAAGATGAAAATGATGATCGTTCAGTTGAGTTTGAAGTTAGCGTTAGTATCGATGGTGGCGAATCACAAATTTTTAAAACAAAACAAAACGGATTGACCATCGAACAAGTCGATGAAGGTTTCATCTATACTTTTAATGTAGTTGCAATTGCTGGTGATGAACGCAGTGATCCAGCGAGCATTACCGTAGACATGATCCTACGAGAAGATGACGAAGATGAGACGCCACCTGATGACCTAGATGAACCAGGTGATGATGATGAACCAGGTGATGATGAACCAGGTGATGGTGAACCAGGTGATGGTGAACCAGGTGATGGTGAACCAGGTGATGATGAACCAGGTGATGATGAACCAGGTGATGATGAACCAGGT